>JAJPJF010000029.1 GCA_021324415.1 Nostocales cyanobacterium Centralia_MAG_434 | reverse complement strand
GCAAAGATTCAAAATCCTGATCGGGAAAAGCATTTTTTAGCGCGTCCCTAAATTGCTTACTAGTGCGACGAAAAGAGTCTTTGTTAGGGACTAGCTCTTTAAGTGATCGCCAAGCTTTGTTAATGACTTCTCTGGTTTGATCTTCAGTTTCTGCTAACTGAAGCTTTTCAATAGTATCGGTAGTGATGGCTCTTGTTTGCTCAGCAATAGTTACTTTCTTAGGTTCAATCTTGGTCATAATCAGATTAGTTGTTTTAAGCACGTCCCTACACTATCCGATGTACTATATATAATCAAGCATGTTTGTATATATTTAAATCTGTTTGTGTAGGGATTTTATTAAATTTTTGTCAGACTACCAGATTTAATCTGAAACCGTTGGTAAGCCTTGATTGTGGCTTCATCATCATCCCCTAAAATGCTTTGAGCATACGAGAGGTAATCAAAGGGGTCAACGCCAGAATTGACAATACTTGCACGCAGGTAAGCACCCCTAAACTTGTGATAAGTCATCTCTGGGATAATCAACCAATCCTTAGCTTTTTCATTCAGTACTTTGGACCATCGGCGGTTTACCCGTTCGGTATCTTCTGTTTTTGGGAATCGTTTATCATGCTCACCAAGCCAAGTTAGGGCATTACATACTAAGTCGGAGGGGAGTAGAGTGGGGATGTTGAAGGGGTACTCTCTCAATGGGATTTCTTTAAGTGCTTCCTTACCATTAGCTACAGTTTTCTGTCTCAGCTTGCGAGACTTACCTTTAAGCTGTCCCTTGAAGATGACCTCATGATCACCTACTTGCTCAAAGCTAGCTGATAAATGAATCTCAGCCATACGTCTCCCAGTGACGAGCGCGAGTGAACAACTTATGTCTCTCCAATCAAGCTCTAACGTTTCTCTCTTGTGGACTTTAACCAAAATCTCATTAGCTAGTTCTAAATATGGTGTTAGGTCAATATCCAGGCTTATTTTTTCTGTCACCCCGACTCTTCGTTCTTCTGGGGTGGCTTTCATTTGCCAATCAATAAGCAATTAGTAACAGATATCAATGTAAGATGGGATTATCTCATTAACTGTATTGTCACGTCCTTGGTGCGGGTGACATTTTACTATTCTCAGAGTTTCCTCAGAGTTGATAAATAGGGTATAGCAATCATATCGCTACTCTCTCGTCAAATGCCATTCTAGTGTTACCTTCGGATGGCATTTCTGTTTATTGTACCCACTCTGCGTGATTAGCGATCGCCCTCTCTAACCGTAAGGGAATTAACAATTGTAAATGCTCAGGATTGGCTCAGAGTTAGGCAATAAGATGACTATAGATAAGTTAATATAGTTAGTTCATCTTCCAAGCCACCCTAATCTTGCCTGGGTGGCTTTTTGCAACTACTCAAAAATTGCACAATTGGAGGATAGGATTATCCAAGCATAATATTTATTTTTCAAGTCCAACTTAGCCACCTTTATCTTGCTCGGGTGGCTTTTTGCGTGTGCCATCACCTAGTTGCAACAGTTGCAGTTGTCGATTAACAAATTAAATGGGTGCTTGAGTGCGATTTTGGTGATTAAGAATAAAACACTGTTTTACCCGTAGAGTTAGGAGAAACGTTTCTCCTAAATTTATTTAATATTCTGAAATCCAAGTCAGACTCCCACTTTCGCCCTTCGGCTGTCGCCTTCCTCACCCCAATAAGCAATAACCCCACCTACCCAACTGCAATTAAGCCAGTATTGAATTGTCCCGCTGGAGATGTCGCCACCTCCTCACCCCAATTGCAACTGCCTAATTGCAGTAACCAGATTGTCAATAATGGCAAGTTCGGATAGGACCGAGCATGCAAAACTCAGGGGTCGATCTTACCGAGGTCGGTAAGATGGTTAATTGTTCCTGCCACCTCCTGTCCCTGTGAGGTGGCATTTTACTATTCTCAGAATTTCCTCAGAGTTGATAGATAGGGTATAGCAATCATATAGCTACTCTTTCGTCAAATGCCATTCTAGTGTTACCTCCAGATGGCATTTTCTGTTTATTGTTCCGATCTGCTGCCATGCTGCCACCCTCAAACCGAAAAAGAGAAATAAACGTAGACATTAAGGAAAGTATAATCTAAGTTTTTAGCCACCTCATAACTTTGGGTGGCTTTTATAATTATGGTTATCAGCAAATACAGAAATCAGTAATTGCAGAAGGGCGATTGGCGAGAGCCAGTGGCCCTTGGCCAATCGCCTTCACGGTTACTATGGGGCCTAATATTACTACGCTGCTCAGAATTCACTCAGAATTAGGTAATAGGATTACTATCACGAAGTTCATGTTGATAAGTAAGTCGGCGTGAAAAAACCAAACTATGTAAAGATATATAAATACGGAAAATACGTCTACCGAGGTAACAAGACAATATGGGGGCTCGTTTAAGGGTGTTTTTGACGCGTGACCAAGACAAAACCCTGCTAAACCTAAGAACTGCGGATGTACCACAGAAAGTTAAAGACCGAGCAGAGGTAATCAGATTAAACGCGCACGGTTGGTACGTAGAAAAAATAGCTGCTCACTAAAACTTACCTGCTCAAACTGTCAGAGACATCTTACATAAATGGCGGAAACTTGGTTTAGACAGTCTTTGGGAGTTGCCAGGTCGCGGGGGAAAAGCCAAGTATAGCGAAGAAGACATCGTTGCTGGTATCGCTTGTACCCGTAAGCTAATAGATGGGCGCTGTGTTGCTCAATTACACAAGCGCGGACAACAGCTTTACCTTCGGGGTTTGAAGTTTCCTGTTTATGTATCTTGGTATTATTTTAAACGTAATGATGGTAAGTATGAAAAGCGATTTGTTATTTCTACTAAAGCTCTCAAAGCCAGCACTATTTCTTGGTGGGGCAAACGAAGATGGCAAATCGAGGGTTGGTTTAAAACCGCAAAACATCGTTTCGGGTTGCACCGCTTTGGACAGGGAACACTTTTAGGCGTGTACCGTTGGTTCGTACTGTCTCTGATCTCTTATGTTTTAGCGCATTGGGCCTATTTATCGACAGCGATCGCCCCGACATACCTACCTGATTGGGGAGTAGCCGCAGAAATTGCGTTCCAAACTATATTTCCCCATTTGGTCGTGTTACTTCTTTTACAACATATAGGACGCCTGAGAGAACTGGCACTTAGTCAAGGAATTAACATTCAAGTTTCCAGGTGCAAGATATGAGTTAGGGTGAAGTGGTGAAACCAAAGGCGAATTCACTCTGGTACTGTGCTGTTGGGGAGATCCAAAAAATAAAATGAGCCACCAATATACCACGAATAATCTAGTGCGCCCTTTGATCAACAACGCTCGTTGGGACATTTTATTATTGGCAAGTGCCTAAGGATAACGCTCACAAACAAAAACCACCCCTCATAAATAGTAGGGTGGTTGCTGTCAATTGAATCATTTATATTAGACTTTTAGTCTATCTTTTAATTGTGGAAAAGTTGGGCAATAATGCAACATTGTGATTATACAACTGTGCAACGTAGCAACAAGTCAATAGTATATTTGTCGAGTCTCACGATAGTTGGGCAAAGAGTGCAGATTTGGTGTCGAATAACAAGGTAATTGGGCTCTTGTGCAGTTTTGGTGATCCGAGGTGGAGGGGGGACAAGAGGTGAGTAGAAGATCGGAGGTGGCAGCAAAAAAAGGTATTTGAAAGGAAGAGTTAGTTGCGGGTAGGACTTTTGTAATGGGATGAAGGGCAGTGAAATTAT
>JAJPJF010000413.1 GCA_021324415.1 Nostocales cyanobacterium Centralia_MAG_434 | reverse complement strand
CATGAACGTCATTTGGTAATTCTGCAAGATTTTCCTGACCCCGATGCATTGTCTTCTGCCTGGACCTACCAGCTAATTGCTCAGCAATTTGATATTAAATGTGACATTGTTTATGCTGGTACATTGAGCCACCAAGAAAATATTGCTCTAGTAAAATTGACAAGCTTACCTGCTCAGCGCTGGACTTTACAAACTCTCAAAAGTAAAGATTTATCATCATATCAAGGCTTTGTATTAATTGATAATCAGGGGACGACTTCTGGTTTAATGCCAATAGTACAACAAGCAGGAATTAAGCTAATAGTAGTTATCGATCATCATAATCTTCAAGGTGATCTAAAGTCAGAGTTTATTGACATACGTCCTCATGTCCGCGCAACAGCAACGATTTTCACCCAGTATCTACAAGCAGGATTACTAACCTTAGATAGCAGCATAAATCAGCACGTAAAATGTGCAACTGCCTTAATGCACGGTTTGCGCTCAGACACAAATAGGCTGATGCAAGCTCAGGAGGAAGACTTCATGGCGGCTGCCTATCTAAGTCGATTCTATGACGCTCAATTGTTAAATACTGTGCTACAAGCGACTCGTTCTAAGAGAGTCATGGATGTCATTGAGCGATCGCTGAAAAACCGCATTGTGCAGAACAACTTTTCCATTGCTGGTGTTGGATATTTACGCTACGACGACCGCGATGCTATTCCACAAGCAGCAGATTTTCTCGTTACGGAAGATAACGTTCACACAGCCGTAGTCTATGGAATTGTTCATGATGAAGATGAACAATTGGAAGTGGTTGTTGGTTCCCTAAGAACTACTAAACTTACTCTTGACCCGGATGAGTTCATAAAAGAAGCCTTTGGGCAAGATAGTAGTGGGCGCTTTTTTGGCGGTGGACGAACAAGCGCAGGTGGATTTGAAATTCCTATGGGCTTCTTATCTGGGAGTAACGAAAATTCAGCTTATGCAAAAATGAAATGGGAAGTTTTTGATGCTCAAATTAAACAGAAGCTACTGAGACTGGTTAATCCTAAAGATAATCCGATTCATCAAGAATAAAGTTATTTATTCTTAGTCATTAGTTATTCGTTAGTTTCTAGTTACAAAGGACAAATAACAAAGGGCACAATTGTGGAGCTTTATTTAATTCGTCACGGCATAGCCCAAGAAAAAAGATCTGACATCAAGGATGAGGCGCGAACGCTCACAAAGGAAGGGAGACAAAAAACAGAAAAAGTGACTCAACGACTAAAAAGTTTGGGGTTATATTTTGATTTAGTTGCGACAAGTCCTTTAATGCGGGCTTATCAAACAGCAGAAATCATTATAGAAACTGGACTAAGTGCTCATTTAGAGAAATGTCCTCAACTTGCCCCTGATGGTAAAGTCGAAAGTTGGGTTGCGGACTGGCTAGAACCAAGACAATATTCACCTCAAACTCAACTAGCCTTAGTTGGACATGAACCAAATTTGAGTTCTTGGGCAGAAATTCTTCTATGGGGGGAGGCCAAAGGAAGCATTCTCTTAAAGAAAGCGGGTATGATTGGGGTAAAACTACCAGATAAAGGATCCCCCTTGGGTCGTAGTCAGATGTTCTGGTTGACACCACCCAAGTATCTACTATAACAAGGTTTCAACGTTTCCAAAGGATTTTTCATGCGAACGGCTACTGTTGTGGTAATAAGATTGTCTGGTAGTTTAGCTTGAACAAATCTTTCACAAAGCAGATGGTGTTGCCATGATGGTATGCGAATTCAGACCTGGGTTGGAGGGTATTGCTGCCGCCCAATCCAGCATTAGCAACGTTGACGGGCAAAAGGGAATATTAGAATACCGTGGCATTCGGATTGAGGAACTAGCAGAAAAAAGTACGTTTTTGGAAACTGCTTATCTGTTGATTTGGGGTGAACTGCCTACAGCAGATGAACTGAAAACATTTGAGCAAGAAGTTCGTTCCCATAGACGAATAAAATATCCTATCCGTGACATGATGAAATCCTTTCCGGAAAGTGGTCACCCCATGGATGCCCTGCAAGCCTCGGCAGCAGCATTGGGCTTATTTTATTCACGCCGCGACTTGCATAACCCTGTTTATATTCGAGATGCTGTTGTCCGCCTCTTGGCAACTATTCCCACAATGGTAGCGGCGTTCCAGTTGATGCGTAAAGGAAACGATCCAGTACGCCCTCGGGATGACCTGGACTATTCTGCTAACTTTTTGTACATGCTCCATGAAAAAGAGCCAGATCCACTTGTAGCACGTATTTTTGATATCTGCTTGATACTTCAAGCTGAGCATACCATGAATGCCTCCACATTTAGTGCTAGGGTAACAGCTTCTACGCTCACAGATCCTTATGCCGTCGTTGCAAGTGCAGTAGGTACTTTGGGTGGTCCACTTCATGGCGGAGCCAATGAAGAAGTGATTCAGATGTTAGAAAATATTGGCTCTGTAGAAAATGTACGGCCCTACATTGAGGATTGTCTCCAGCGCAAAGCTAAGATTATGGGCTTTGGGCATCGTGTTTATAAAGTGAAAGACCCACGCGCCATAATTCTGCAAAGTTTAGTAGAACAATTGTTTGCAAAATTTGGGCATGATAAATACTATGACATCGCTCTAGAGATGGAACGCATCATAGAGGAAAAACTCGGTCCAAAAGGAATCTATCCCAATGTTGACTTTTATTCAGGCTTAGTGTATCGCAAGATGGGCATTCCAACAGACTTGTTTACACCAATATTCGCGATCGCCCGTGTTGCAGGTTGGCTAGCCCATTGGAAGGAACAACTAGAAGAAAACCGGATCTTCCGTCCTACCCAAGTTTATAACGGTCTCCACAACATTTCTTATATACCTATTGAGCAGCGATAGAGGAAAAGGGCAGGGGGCATGGGGGGTATAGGATAGAGTGTCCCCCTTGTCTCCCTTCTACTCCCCACTACCTAACTTCCGTATCGCGAATTTCAATAGATACCATAAGTAGAAACTCTCCATAAGTTATCTAAAGCAAAAACCTAGCAACGATATACTAGGCATGGAATTGCCAACAATCTTAAATTTTGCCTGAGCTAGGTAGAGAGATGAAAAGATGAACTTACAGTTATTGACAAAGTAGATCGATGAGTTAAAGCGCATAAACATGAATCCAGGAATAGATCTGCAAGGAACGTTTATTAAATCCCTCATGGATTTGGGGCTATCTTCTGATGTAGCCAAAACTATTTGGATGCCAGTACCAATGATATTAATGATCATTGCGGCCACAGTGGGGGTACTGACTTGTGTTTGGCTAGAGCGAAAAATTTCAGCAGCCGCACAGCAGCGGATTGGTCCTGAATACATTGGTCCGCTGGGTTTGCTGGCTCCCGTGGCGGATGGTCTCAAGCTCGTCTTTAAAGAAGATGTGGTGCCAGCCAAGTCTGATGCCTTATTGTTTACGCTGGGTCCCATCATTGTTGTTATTCCGGTGTTTCTGTCCTATTTGATTGTGCCGTTTGGACAGAATTTGGTTATTACCAACGTAGGAATGGGGGTTTTGTTGTGGATTGCCTTGTCCAGCATTCAGCCAATTGGGCTATTAATGGCAGGATACGCATCTAATAACAAGTATTCCCTATTAGGTGGTTTACGAGCTGCTGCTCAGTCAATTAGCTATGAAATTCCCTTGGCGTTGGCAGTACTGGCGATCGCTATGATGTCTAATAGTCTGAGCACCGTTGACATTGTTAATCAGCAATCTGGATATGGTCTACTTGGCTGGAATGTTTGGCGACAACCAGTTGGGTTCATTATCTTTTGGATAGCAGCTCTTGCTGAATGCGAACGATTACCATTTGACTTACCCGAAGCAGAAGAAGAACTTGTGGCAGGGTATCAGACTGAGTACTCTGGTATGAAATTCGGTCTGTTCTATGTAGGTTCCTACGTTAACCTTGTGCTTTCTGCCCTACTAGTATCAGTTTTATATCTAGGCGGTTGGGATTTTCCAGTTCCTACTAGCCTAATAGCTAGCTGGTTGGGAGTCAGTGAGACAAATTCTGTGCTACAGGTTATAGATGCCTCGCTAGGAATCACCATGACCGTACTCAAAGCTTACTTCCTCATCTTTCTAGCGATTCTACTGCGTTGGACAGTACCTCGTGTTCGCATCGATCAATTGCTAGATTTAGGATGGAAGTTCTTGTTACCAGTTGGTTTGGTGAACTTACTATTAACAGCAGCGCTAAAACTAGCCTTTCCCGTAGCCTTTGGAGGGTAAAGGGAGAGTTAGGAGGAGCCAGTGCGTTGCGGGGGTTCCCCCCGTTGTAGCAACTGGCGTTTAGGAGTTGGGAATGAGGAGTTAGGAGTGATGAATTGTTATTTCTTATCTTTCATTCTTCATTCTTAGTTCTATTTCATTTCTAGCTCCTAACTCCTAACTCCTAACTTTCAGAGAGAGAGACACAAAAAATGCTAAAGTTCCTCAAACAAGTTGGCGATTACGCAAAAGAAGCAGTGCAAGCTGGTCGTTACATTGGGCAGGGGTTGGCTGTCACCTTCGACCATATGCAACGGCGTCCAGTGACTGTGCAGTATCCTTACGAAAAACTTATTCCTGGCGAACGATTTCGGGGCAGGATTCACTTTGAATTTGATAAGTGTATTGCCTGCGAAGTCTGTGTTCGGGTTTGTCCCATTAACCTACCTGTAGTGGATTGGGAATTTGATAAAGCAAGTAAGAAGAAAAAGCTCAGCCATTACAGTATAGACTTTGGAGTTTGTATCTTCTGTGGCAACTGCGTAGAATATTGCCCAACCAATTGTCTATCAATGACAGAAGAATACGAACTTTCCACTTATGATCGGCATGAGTTGAATTATGATAACGTAGCTCTGGGCCGTTTACCATACAAAGTCACGGATGACCCAATGGTTACGCCGTTGCGAGAATTTGTTTATCTGCCTAAAGGTGTGATTGAACCTCATGACTTACCACCTGATGCACCTCGCGCTGGTGCTCGTCCAGAAGACCTTGTAGAGCAAGAAAAATAAATTTGTTTGGTTATTTGTCATTTGTCCTTGTCCTT
>JAJPJF010000030.1 GCA_021324415.1 Nostocales cyanobacterium Centralia_MAG_434 | reverse complement strand
TATGTTTGTTTTATTTAAGACAGATGCCGACATTTCAAGTATTAGGAATGTTGTTTGGCATATCCAAGACTGAAGCTAACGATACATTCCATGATTGGATACCAATCCTGCGAGATATTTTACCCTCAAGTTTAGCGGTTGCGACAATTGGCAATGCCTCGGTGTCCTTGCTTCAATCCTACGAATGGGCATCGTGGGTTCCCCTGTTCCCTACTAGAAAGCTCTCTGCTCCCTCTGAAAACAGGACAAAAAGGAGGCATCAATGACTGAATTAGTGAATGCCAGTGGCAATGGCATCGAAGTTTGGCCTTCTTTGCCCCTTAACGAGTGGAAGGACACTTGTGCAACACTTCACATGTGGACCCAAATTGTGGGAAAAATTCGACTTGTGCACAGTCCAATGATAAACCACTGGTGGCATGTACCTTTGTACGTGACGGCTCGTGGGTTAACTACATCGGTGATCCCATATGGATATAGAACCTTTGAAATTAACTTCGACTTCATTGATCACAAACTGATTATCAACACAAGTGATGGTAGTACTCGGATAGTTGCGCTCAACTCACGCTCTGTAGCTGACTTTTACCAGGAGACGATGGCAGCGCTGCGATCGCTGGGCATGGAAATTAGCATTTGGACTACACCAGTTGAAGTGGCAGACCCAATTCCCTTTGAAGAAGATCGCCAACATAGGACCTACAATCCAGAATATGCACAGCGGTTTTGGTGCATTTTAGTGCAGGCAAGCCGCGTACTTACAGAGTTTCGCTCCCGATTCATTGGTAAGGCTAGCCCAGTCCATTTCTTTTGGGGTAGCTTCGACCTAGCCGTCACCCGCTTTTCTGGTCGTCCAGCACCAGAGCATCCTGGTGGAATTCCGAATATGGCAGATTGGGTAACAACAGAAGCCTACTCTCATGAGTTAAGCAGTTGCGGTTTCTGGCCTGGTGATGGTAGTGCGGACAAAGCTCCTGTTTTTTACGCCTATGCCTATCCAGTTCCAGAGGGCTTCAATTCGTATTCTATTGAACCAGAATCAGCTTTTTACAGTCAGGATATGGGGGAGTTTATACTGCCCTACGATGTAGTGCGAACTGCTGACTCACCGGATGAGGTACTGCTTGCTTTTGCGCAAAGCACCTATGAGGCGGCAGCAAACAAAGGCAATTGGGAGCGGGTGAGTCTGGAGCGCGTACTATTAGTAATGGCTCTTTTCAATCCCATCTTCAAACTACTAAGTACTGTTTCCGGATTAAAGTTAAAAACACAACTTAATGGGTTCGGTTAGGCACTTACCAGTAATAAAATGAAAGCGCCTTATTACCACAAATAACCTACTTTGCTCTCTTCATTTTGCCACTTGAAATTGGGCAGCCTTGTTACACCACGCTCTTAGTTTGAACACCAACTGATCAACCACAGAAGGCGTGGGAGCCGATATCAAGGGAAAGGGTTTGGAAGATTGCAAGCTTGAAATTGGACAGCCTTAATACCAAACTAATTAGTTAGAACACCAACCTATCGACCTTTGAAGGCTGTCCAATTTCAGTGGACTCGGCGCTCGAGAGCTTCATTAAAACTAATCAATCAGAACACTAAACAAACCAACAATCCAAGCCTGCCCTTTCCTTTTGGCAAAATTCCAAACCCAATTTCACTCGTCATCGGCTCCCGAGACAGATCAACCAACAAAGGCGCTTTCATTTGATTTTTTGGTTCTCCCTTAGTATGGTTTTGTTTGACTCCCCCTGCATTTTCTTAAATTCTCCTGTCACCAATAAACATAGAAGCGATGGTACTGAGCAGTATTCTCAGCAATTGAAAACTGACGATCATCTTCGGTGGCAAAGTTGAGATGATCATTTTTGAAGCCTGTAAACCTAGCCAACATTCTGAACCCGCTGAGAAACTCGATTTCGTAGATCTTGTCAACCTTAAGCTCATTTGCTTGTACCTCTTTCATACAAGAAATAGTTCAGTTGCTGGTTTGTTCAATATTATCGAACAAATCTTGACATTGACAGTTTAAACTGAAGTTCAAAAAATTAATAATTGTTTTCTTTAATTCTAGTGATAGTTTTTTTTAATCTTAGAAAAAAAACTCCCGTCAGAATGCGCTAGAAGTGGCTTTAAAATAACTCGCCTTATAAGGCGATTAATAAAAAAACCATTGTTTTAGACCGTCTAGAGAACCGCCGCAAAGTTGATGTTAACCAATACCTTGAAACCACAGTTAAGCTTTTACAAAGCAATGATCCTCATGAGTTAGTAGTCGGGTTAATAGCTGCCAGCGGTAGACGCCCGGTTGAGATTTTGGTTAGAGGTAGTTTTACCATCACTAAAGAATTGCCAGAATACTTGAAACACGGTTACTTTGTACATTTCAAAGGACAGGCTAAAAAACGTGACTATGATAAGCCAGAGGAGGAGCGTGCAGAATACCGGATAGGAGTTTTAGTTCCTGCACAGTTTTTTCTAGATGCCTTTGCTCGTTTTCGCAAAATGCCAGAGGCTAGAGAGTTGATGGTATTTCTAAAAGAAGAAACTAAAAAAGGTAGATCTCCAGAGGAAATCAATGATGATGTTGACTCACGTAGGGGAAATTCTTTAAGGCGAGTTGTAAAGCGTGAGTTTGGGTTATTCCTTCCAGCTAAGTTTGGTGAAGAAGAGCTTGACAACAAAACTCTTAGAGCAGTCTACACTCGCCTGATTGTAGACCGTGATTGCCTTAAGTCTATTGATGGTTTACTGTGGGCATCTCGTGCAGTCGGTCACTTTGTTGACCAGGAAAAACCGGATGATAGCCAGCTTAGAAACTTGACAACGACGCTAGGCTATAGCGACTACTACTCCCGGATTTCTCACAAAAAGATAAAAAAAAGGGGTCAAAAACTGCGAAAATGTATATAGGATAAGCATTTCAGCAGCTATAGAGTATGACCCCAGTATTTAGAGAT
>JAJPJF010000348.1 GCA_021324415.1 Nostocales cyanobacterium Centralia_MAG_434 | reverse complement strand
CCTTGTCCTCCTTGTCCTCCTTGTCCCCCTTGTCCTCCTTGTCCCCCTTGTCCCCCTTGTCCTCCTTGTCCTCCTTGTCCCCCTTGTCCCCCTTGTCCTCCTTGTCCTCCCTATTCTCCCTATCCTCCCTGTCCTCTGGTCTCCCTTCTGCCAAAGAACAAATAGACAAATCCCCAGGTCGTGAATCTGGGGACGGTGTTTTGAATGTATTTAAAACATCTTCCGGTAGCCAACCGGAAGAGGAAGTTTCTGCTTTTTTGCTATGCGTCTTGTTAGGTAAGACCCATTGATTGACAGAATAGTTTCACTTAAACATGACATGTTGCCAAATTGGCAGAATTCTCAGTTTAATCGCTTAGTAGTAGACTGAGATGCTTGAGCTGTTTGTAAGTTTTGAACCAACTGACTAAGCGCGTACTCTAATTGAGCACCTGGATCAGTTGCAACCCAACCGTCTGCTGTCAGTTGACGCACCTCAAAGTGGAGATGCGGACCTGTAGAATTACCAGTACTACCAACTAGCCCAATTACGGTTCCCTGTTCTACCCACTGACCAGGTTGAACAAGAATTTGTGACATGTGACCGTAGAGTGTTTGTTGCGCGTTGTTGTGGTTAAGAATCACGGTTAAGCCGTAGCCACTTACCCAATCAGCCGCCTCTACTTTCCCAGGGTAGGCTGCTAAAATTGGGGTTCCCATTGCCGCACCCAAGTCTGTACCAGCGTGGAAACGGCGATCGCCAGTGATGGGATGAGTTCGCCAACCAAATAAAGAAGTGATTGGAGCTGGGACAGAAAGGGGAAACATCAATCCTGCAATACCATCAGCGAGTCTACCAACAATTCCACTGTAGGCAATTTGTGGCAATGTTGATGCTAGTGGGATGTTATATGCTACGGTGCTTGGACGGGGAGCGACGTTATCAGCAGTTACTGGCGGAGGTAAAGCACCACCCACAGGTGCAACAGGAGTAGAACTCACTGTTGTTGTGGGGGTGGTGAAATTGTTGGGGATAAACCGATTGGGTCGGTAGTCACTCTTAGTCACACCACCAGAAGCAATGCGAGTGGGACGAGTGATGTTGGTAGCACTAGTGGCAACACGCTGGTCTGAGGTAACGTTGACTGAATGAGCAATTTGGCTTCTTCTGATCCAACTAGGTTCACGCTTTTGTAGCTGAGTGGTGGAGTCGGCTAAAGACTGATGAGAAGATTGGACACAAGGACTATTGGAAACACCTTGTCCTTGCCCTAATATGGTTCGACAACCACTGGAGCGATCTGTAATTACCACAGAGCTAGGTGCTTCATATTTGTGAGTACCACTAGTACTACTGTAATTATTGGGATCAATCAAGGTGTTGTTATAATCCTTGGGTTTCCCTGAGGCAACGCTGTTAGTGCTATGAGAACTATCTAATGGGTTTGTTGCTTGGGGAACTTTTGCAGAAGGTGAGCTTTGATTCGTTGGTCCTGTTAGTTGTGCTTGCTGTTTTTCTTCTTTACGAATGACAGGCACATGCTGCGAGGTTTCTATATTAACCCTTACTCTGCTTACATTTGCCGCAGGAGTGGATTCTCCTGATGGCTGCGAGTGCTGTTGTGAACCCTCTTGTTTAATTTGTGAGTTTCTCACCGATTCTGCTGATTGAGAAATTGCTCCCTTATTTAGTCTCTGTCTGAGTTTGGAGCGACGCTGAGAATATTCAGGCTGTGATTGCTCCGCTTCTGGTAGAGAGGTGTTATGATTTTGCTCAAATTTAACTTTGTTTACAGATCCTACTGTGCTGGATTTTTCAACAGTGGGAACAATGTTATCTATCGGTGATGGTGATTCTTGGGCAAACACCAACCCGCCGCTTAACAGGCTGAAACTGCTAAGCCAACAGAGACTCTGTGCTGGTAGCGAGCGATGCCATACTTGTAGCGACTGGTGGTCGTGCAAATGAGGATGGGCAGAGTTATTGCGCTGCGTCATTGGTTCTGGTGGTGTTGTATGTAATTAGCCTAAACAGACTGTCTTGGTTAATTAGAGGGTTTACAGTAGCCCAAATTGATTGTACCGGGCTGGAGATAAATTTCTGGTGTTATGACTGATTTATGTTCATCTGTTTTCATGCGAACACAAAGCTCTCCGGTATGATTTACACCAATTACAGTTCCTGTCAAGTTATTTACGCATACCTGATCGCCGATGTTGATAAACAACTCTAAATATCGAGATAACAAGGTATCTGCTTCTTCCTGGAATAGGCATATCATAGCGGAATCTATTCCTAATAAAACTGTCGAGGTTAGCATTTCCAGACTTGAGATTGGTCTTGAATGCTGATCTGCTTGCCATGTTTCTAAGTTGATTCCAGTGTCTGGTACTGGGTTGGCCCAATTTATGCCAACTCCAATCACTGCTTGAGTAATTTCTCCTTTGTTTACTTTAGTTTCAGTCAAAATACCCCCCAGCTTTTTATAGTTATGCCTAGTGTCATTCGCATGAAAAACTCCATTAGGTACAAGATGGGATATCTTATTTACGTTTGAAATGGAAGTTGGGATTAAAACTAAATCGTTAGGCCATTTAATCCCTACAGGGATACCATGGCTACCCAATTGTTTCGCAATTCCCCAAGCAGTAGCTAAAGTCAGCTGGTAACTGTTAGCTATTTCCATCTGAGGCTTTATTGCCACAGAAAGATATAGCCCTCCTTGGTTTGAAATCCATTGGCGACCCCATTGACCTCTCCCAGATGTCTGTTGAGTGGCAATGACTACACATCCCTGCTCAAATTTGACGCTTAGTAAGTCCCAAAGAACTTGATTAGTTGAAGATACAGTCTCAAAAAGATGGAGAGAAAATGGTAAATAAGGAAACTCTCGTTCTGCTTGAAGTGCTGCTTCTATTTGTTGCCGATTCAATCCCACAGTAGTTAACCCGAAAAAAGCTTGTTAAAGTTAGGATGAATTGACTCTTCTCTATGTTGTTTCGTGGTTTGGTTGACGATGCACACTTGGCACTGGCGCACTTGGAAAGGACTGCCTTACCTTACTTGTAGCCTACTGGAACCTTGGACTCATGGCTTTTTTACCCAGCAGTTTTGGCCTCGAACGCCATTGGAACTCACAAAGGTATTGCATCCAGAAGCTTCAGTTTACCGCCTAAAACAGGTACATGGCAACACTGTTCTCACCCCTAAAGAAATTGCCAATCTGTTGCCTGAAGGTGAGGAACTTACAGAAGGTGATGGATTGGTGAGTGAGCAGCCTCTACAAGCTGTTTGGGTTGCTGCAGCTGATTGTACTCCTGTGCTTATAGCAGATGAGCAAACTCGACATGTGGCAGCAGTACATGCTGGTTGGCGCGGAACTGCAAGGAAAATTGTGCCGCAAGCGATCGCTAAAATGCAGGCACAAGGTAGTAAACTCGAAAACTTACGAATTGCTATGGGACCAGCAATCACAGGTGAGGTCTACCAAGTTTCAGAGCAGGTAGCAGCAGAGGTTGGGGCTAGCATCCTAGCACATAATGATGAAAAAGCCATTGTCAATGCATTACATGATTTACCAAACTCCCCCTTACTCACAGATCCTCATCCCGGACGAGTAAGGTTAGATGTACGACGTGTTAACGCCCTACAACTCGAGATGTTAGGTATTAGTTCGGAACAGATTGCGATCGCCCCTTATTGCACTTACCAAACAACAGAGCATTTCTTCTCTTACCGTCGGGAAAAACAGAAAAAAGTCCAATGGTCAGGCATTGTCTCTTCAGTTAACAGTTAACAGTTAGCAGTGAATGACTGCTAGAAGAACAGGGTTAAGAAAAATATGGGAAATATTTGCTAACTCATACTCGTTATGCTTATAATTAAAGCGTACTCATTATGAGTACGCTTTAATATTGATATCGTTCTGATGTCGTCACTAAAAAATTGCACGTTTTTCAACCAGACTGTTAATAGTCAACTGAAACGCGCATCAGATTAGCGATAGCCTGTTCGTAAATGTATGGAGAGGAAAAGCAATGGATTTGTCAAATTCGAATACTGCAAAGAATTTAGCGGAAGCTTTTGCCGGAGAATCAATGGCGAATCGTAAGTATCTGTTTTTTGCAGAAGTGACTCGTAAGTTAGGGATGAAAGAGTTGTCCAAGCTGTTTCACGAAACGGCAAATCAGGAAACAGAGCACGCTTTTGCCCACTTCCGATTGATGCATCCAGAGTTGGTATTTGATGATGCAACTTCGTTGACAGAAGAGCAAAAGAAAGCGATCGCTGCAACATGTCTACAGCTAGCAATTGAAGGAGAGACTTATGAATACACAACCATGTATCCGGAGTTTGCAGATGCTGCACGTACAGATCAAGACAACAAGGCTGTAGTTGAGTTTGAAGCACAACAAGCAGAATCTCGCGAACACGCCAATATTTTCCGTAAAGCAGCCCACAACTTCGGATTATTGACTCATATCGAAAATTATCATGCCCTTCGATATACTGAAGCACTCGAGGTCCTTGAAGGAGGTACTCCCACACCCAAATCCACAACCCAGAAATGGATTTGCCGCCAGTGCTCAATGATTTATGACCCAGTAGAAGGCGACCCCGATTCAGGAATTGCTCCCGGAACACCATTTGAGGAGATTCCTGACGATTGGCATTGTCCTATTTGTGGGGCTGCGAAGAAATTGTTTGTTCCCTACGAAGAGCCTGTTGCTGCTTAGGAACCAGACTTTCATCACTGTAAATCTGGCATAAATCTTAACCTTCTTGTAGGATACATGATTGTCACCCCCACCCTGTCTAACAGCCCTAGGTGGGGATTCTGTCTTATCTACTACTGTTCAAATGTTTATGTCAGGTTTTATGTTTACGAGCAATTGGCAAGAATGGCTAACTGTCATAGCCTATTTGGGATTTACTATCTTTATAATGGCGTGTGTCTTTACTACACAGAAAAAATGACTAAGTTAATCGAATATGAAGAAGCGAGTGACGAAGTTCGTGCAGTCTATGACGACATCCGTGCCACGCGCAAAACTGACTATATCAACAACTTTTGGAAAGCTATAGCCAACCATCCTCCTACTCTGCAGCAAACATGGCAAGCAGTTAAAGAAGTGATGATCAGTCCTGGTGAGATTGACCCACTCATGCGCGAATTAATTTATATTGCCGTAAGTGTGACAAATGGCTGCCAATACTGTATCGCCTCACATACGGCAGCTGCACGTGCCAAGGGGATGAGTGATGCTATGTTCGGTGAAATGATGGCGATCGCTGCAACTGCGAATATGACCAATCGTCTTGCTAATGGTTATCAGGTTCCCGTGGATGAGCAATTTAAGACTTGACCGAGAGCATTCACTAGGACTTGATTTTGTTCATCAGTACCTACAGTGATGCGTAATTTATCATCTAATTCTGGTTGTTTGAAGTAGCGCACAAGAATTCCTTGTTCCTTTAGCTTTTGATAAAGATATTCTGCATTTGCTTTGGGTGGTTTTGTCAGCAAGAAGTTAGTTTGAGAATCCCAAACCTTGAAGCCTAATTGTTTCAGGTCTTTTGCTAGCTTTGTTCGCGATGCTTTTACCTTCGCCACACATGTGTTTTTATAATCCTGGTCATTCATGGCAGCTGTTCCAACTGCACAGGCGATCGCATCAATGTTATAGCTATCTTTGACCTTGTAAAGTCCACTGAGTAGCCTGGGATTTGCGACTCCAAATCCCAGGCGCACTCCTGCTAAGGAATATCCCTTAGAAAGTGTCCGAATGACGATCACATTTTCAAAATCTGAAACTAGTGTCAATGCATTTTCTTCAGCAAAATCCACATATGCTTCGTCAATCACTAAAATTCCAGATAACTTAGTTGCTAATTCCCGTAATTCATCTGCTGAAACTACGTGTCCTGATGGGCTATTAGGTGATGCAATGAATGTCACACATCCCTGAGCAGCAATTAGCTCCTCCAATGGTAATTTGTAATCCTCAGTGTAGGGAGTCTCAAGAATCTCCGCAGATTGTATCTGTGTTAAGGTACGATAGAGCACATAGGTTGGTACAGGATAGACAACTCTCCTCCCAGGTTCTACAGAGGCGCGAAGGACTATGTTCAATATTTCATCACTACCATTCCCTACAATAACCCAATCACTGGAAACTCCCAAAACATGACTGATTGCTTGGCGAAACTCCTCTGCATAGGGATTAGGATAACGTCGCAACCACTCCCTATCAAAATTCCGTAACACTTCCATCACTGTAGGAGAGGGAGGATATGGATTTTCGTTGCTGTTGAGTTTAATGATGGGCATATCGCGTTTAGGCTGCTCACCAGGGACATAGCCAGCCATTAACTCGATATTAGGGCGGAAGTAGTCGGTCATTTCTTAAATCAGTGAACAGTTATCAGTTACCATTATCTAACTGATAACTGTTTACTGATAAGTGTTGACTGTCAAACCCCATGCTGTTTAAACCATGTTTGGAGACGTTTCCAGCCATCTTTTGCTTCTGTCTCACGGTAAGAGGGACGATAATCAGCGAAAAAGGCGTGGGGTGCATTGGGGTAGACAATGATTTGGGATTGGCTGCTGCTTGACTTAAGGCGATCGCGCATCTGTTGAACTGTATCGAGGGTAATGCCCGTATCTTTACCACCATAAAGCCCAAGAATAGGGACTTTCAGCGTAGAGGCAATATCTATGGGATATGTGGGCTTCAGTTCGGTAGTATTGCCTGCTAGTGGTCCATACCATGCCACACCAGCCTTGAGACGGGGATTGTGTGCTGCATATACCCAAGTCATGCGACCGCCCCAGCAGAAACCCGTCACCCCCAATTGATTGGTATTAGCTTTAGCTGACTTGATAGCCCAGTCTAGTGTCGCGTCCAGATCTGATATGACTTGAGCATCTGGAACTTTGTCTACTACTGGACGAATTTCTGCAATACTGCTTAATTTCGAGACATTGCCTTGACGCACGAACAAGTCGGGTGCGATCGCCACATAGCCCAACTTGGCAAAGCGACGACAAATATCTTGAATATGTTCATGGACACCGAAAATTTCATGAATGACAAGGACGAGGGGAAATGTTCCCTCTGTTGCAGGCATTGCTCTGTAAGCAGGAATTTCACCATCTTTGACGGGAATTTTCACCGCACCAGCGACTAACCCTTTAGCATCAGTGGTGAGCACACTAGCAGCAATGGGTTGTACAGCGATCGCAAAACCCGTTGTCAGGGCAGCAGTTGCGATAAAATTACGACGCGTTATCTCTTTCATCTTGTAGCTATCAAAACAATATGGGAGGGTGAGAACCCCTGCGCTTTAGCAAGGGGATGAAACCCGACACAACAAGTTTTAGCTTGTTGTGTCCTACTTTCCGCGTTGATTCTCGATGTACTTTTTAACAAATTCAGTGCTAACTTGACCAGTAGAAGCGACAAAGTAGGTAGGAGTCCAGAGTGCAGGAAGTTTAGTTAACTCGGGAAACTCTTTTCTCAAGTGATGAGATGCTCTCCCTTTTATCCACATAGCGATTTGTGAGGGAGATTCAGTGGTGGGAGTATTGATAAATAAGTGTACATGATCTGGTTGAATTTCTAGCGCAATTAATCGCCAATTATGCTCTTGCGCTAGTTCAAATATAATTTCTTGTAGACGCTTGGCTACTCCATTGAGCAATACAGGTTTTCTGCGTTTAGGAACAAAAACAAAGTGATAGTTAATAGAGGAAACAAATGCGGGATGCCATCAATAAAGCAGCGCGATTCATTATCAATCGTTGTCTTGCCGACCGTGTTGGTAATTTGATCATAGGGTGGAACGAGGGGCAAAAGAACGGCTCCCAAATGAGCAAGCGCAATAATCAAAACTTCATGCCAATCCCTACAGGACGGTTAATTGAACGATTAAAGCAATTGTGTCCAGAATACGGGATAGTTTTGACAATCACAGAGGAAGCATATACTTCCAAGGCATCATTTTTAGACGGCGATAGTTTGCCTCAACACGGTGAGAAACCCGTAGGGTGGAAAGCGTCAGGTCAACGAGTGATGCGGGGATTGTACAAGAGTGCCAAAGGGTTTTTGATTAATGCCGATTGCAATGGCGCGGCGAATATACTCGCTAAAGTAGCCACACAGTTAGGGTTAAACCTAGCCAAGGTGGGTAGCGGGAGCTTGACACTCCCACAACGATACGATTTAACGCGATTAAGCAAATCATATCGTAAATCAGCGTTGCGCAGTGTGGCTTTTTGCCTCGTGCGAACAACGATTTAGAATCCCTCGTGCTTTAGCCGGGGGAGATGTCAACGGTTTACTATTAAGAATCAAAAGCAAACAAACTCAAATAGCCTACCATCAACTTATACCAAGTCCGACCAAAAAATAGATCAATTAAGCTTGTCACAATCACTAAGTAATGCTTACCGAACCAATAAAACCTGTTGCCATACGAACACAAAAACGCTTAGCTGAAGTTGCCTGGTTTAACGACCTTTGTGGAGGCGATACACAGTACCTAGGTGTATTGGACAATGAACGTCGCAGTAACTACAATCACTGCCGCAACATCATGCTGACTGCTGAGCAAATGGGTTTTGGCAATATACTACTACCAACCTCATACCTTGTTGGACAGGAAGTGATTCCATTTGCTGGAGTTATGGGACCACAAACCTCAACCATCAATATGCTGACAGCTATACGTACAGGCGAAATCTTCCCGACAATGTTGGCGCGTCATATCACTACACTCGACCATATTCTCAAAGGCAGACTGACTATTAACATCATTAATTCTGATCTACCAGGTTTGAAAGAAAGTTCCGAGATGCGTTACAAACGATGCGCCGAAACAATTGAGATTCTCAAACAAGCCTGGACAGAAGAAAGTATTGATTTTGAGGGTGAAATCTATCAGGTAAAACTGAACACCACTGATCCCGTGAAGCCTTATCAACAGAATGGTGGACCGTTGCTGTATTTTGGCGGCATTTCAGAGGGTTCTAAAGAAGTGTGCGCCAAATATTGTGATGTGTTCTTGATGTGGCCTGAACCGGAAGAAAGCATTTACTCAACCATGCAGGACATGAGCTCTCGGGCAGCCAAGTATGGTCGCCTTATTGACTTTGGCTTACGTATTCATGTGATTGTGCGCTCAACCGAGGAGGAGGCTCGCGCCTATGCAAAAACAATTATGTCAAAATTTGATCCAGAACGTTTTAATTTAAAAGATCGCACACAAGATCACAAATCGCTGGGTGTCTTGCGACAGGATGAGTTCCGTGCCAAATCGACTGATGATTACCTAGAGCTGTTTTTGTGGGGTGGTATTGGTCGTGCTAGATCAGGCTGTGGGGCTGCATTAGTCGGTACACCAGAGCAAATTCTTGTAAAGATGAATCGTTATATGGATATGGGCATTCGGGCATTTATCTTGTCGGGTTATCCTCTCATTGAAGAGTGTGAACAGTTTGGCAGGCATGTTCTGCCTCATTTACCCACAATGAAATTGTCAGTTTTACAGAACCGTACACCTGCTATAGAACCTGTAACACCATTGACAACAGCAGTACTACGGTAATGGAGTCTAGTTGGTTCTGCAGTGGTCATCAATGGGCGTAACTAACTGACCATGTGGTCTTCAAAGTGAGCAGACCCAATCAGGCAAGTTTGACTTAAATCTACCCCAGTCAAATCGGCTGATTCTATATCTGCGTAACGTAGATCTGTTGCAGTCAGGTCAGCCTCAGCCAGTTTTGCCCCAAGCAGGTTAGCTAACCTCAAATCTGCTCTTACTAAACGTGTTGCGCTGAGGTTGGCTGCACTCAGGTTAGCTCTGATTAAAATTGCTCTATCTAGAATTGCTTTATGTAGGCAAGCTTGGGCAAGATCGGCTCTCCAAAGAGTTGCACCCGTGAGATTTGCTTCACTCAGCTTTGCTCCTCGCAGGTTGGCCCTAGTTAAGTTAGCTCCACTCAGGTCGGCTTTCAGGAAGATAGCCTCACGTAAGTCAGCCTCACTCAGGTTCGCTCCCTGAAGGTTGACTCCATAAAAATTCCTTTCTCCAGCAGCATAACGCGAAAGAAGTGTGTCAGCATTCATATCATCTTCGTGCTTTCATAGCGATTGCTTTGGACAAGATTTATATATAAAGCAATGTAACAAGTATTTTAAGTTTTGTAAAGTCTTATGAGAGATACTTGGGGCTTTTCTTTTGTGCCATTTCCCTAGTCAAATTTCTAGGTTGGCTAATTTGGAACCCTCACCTAAGATCCTAAAAGAAGCATAAAAATGCTGATTGTTGTGTGAAAAAGGAGTAAGAAGAATGCAAGTCAAAGATTCAGTGGCACTAGTGACAGGTGCAAACGGAGGCATTGGCAAACAATTTGTTGAGGAGTTGAGAAATTTAGGAGCTGCCCGGATTTATGTCTGTGCTCGTACCCCTGAAAAGGTTGCTAATCTTGTTGCTCTTGATCAGAATCGAATCGTACCTATCCAGCTTGATGTAACAGATACAAAATCTGTTAATGATGCTGCAGCTCATTGCCAAGATGTCACATTATTAATTAATAATGCAGGGATATCACTTAACCAGGGCGTGATTTCCGCTCCCAATCTCGACAGTGCTAGGGCGGAACTCGAGGTGAATTATTTTGGCATGTTATCTATGTGTCGTGCTTTTGCACCAGTGCTTAAGAAAAATGGAGGTGGAACAATTGTCAACGTGCTATCTCTTCTAGCACGAGTTCATTTACCGTTCAGCGGTTCCTACAGTGTTTCTAAAGCCGCGGCTTTATCAATGACTCATGGTGTCCGCGCTGAACTTGCATCTCAGAAAACCCTGGTTGTTGCAGTTATGCCAGGAACCGTTGACACAGATTTGGCAAAAGATTGGCCTGATCCAAAGGTTGCTCCTAGTGTCGTTGCTCAAGTAGCATTGCAAGCTGTTATTGATGAAGTTGAAGATGTTTATCCAGGTCAGCAAGCCACTGAAGTATCTGCACAACTGTTACAAGACCCCAAAGGAGTTGAAAAGTATTTGGCAACATTTCTTCCCACTTCTTCTCTAGCAGGAATTCAGGCTTAAATGCTAAGTCTTTGACACATCTGTAGAGACGCACTAGTGTAAAACAATTGTGGAGCAAACACAATGAACACCTTTAGTGCTACTTTGTTGCGTAGGCTGGGGAGTTACAGGACTATCCTTCCCCAACCTATGTTTTTAGCAATCATTTTTCAAACTGCTTTGACTTGCCTAAAGAGTGATGTCATAAGTTGTAGGAAAAGATTAAAATTATGTAGGTGAATCACTAAAATAAAATCAAGTTATTACAAAACAATATTTCTAGAAAAATTTTATCTATGAAATACTTAAATCGATTGTTTATTATTGCCTTAAGCGCGATCGCAGTGACACCTGCTGCACATGCCCAGATAATCGATGTTTCTCATAATAAAGTTACTTCTAACCAAGCTGCTGCACTAATGACTCAACCAGTCACAATTCATAGCGAAGTAGGAAATACCATTGAACAAAACGATAGACTAAAACAAATTACTAATTCAATTCAACCAGTACATAGTGAATCATCTAAATCTATTAATCCGATAGATTTTTTCAAAGATCCTTCTGCAAGCCTTAAGCAATTTTTTCAGGAAAATCAGGATGAGACACCCCAAAAAATTGATCCTCTGGAAAGTTCCAAGACCCCCCCTCTAGATTCTGAAACTATTGGAAAATTTAATGTACAAGTGAGTCACTTCTAAAAACTAACCGGGTTATTTTTACAGACTTTCTGGTAATTGAGGAGGCGTGCTGCCAAACCATTTTTTGTAGATTTTTTGATAAATGCCACTACTTAATAGGTCAGCTATACCCTTATTAATAGCACTTAATTGAGGGGAGTCTTTGGGTACTGCGATTCCATAATATTCTTCTGTCAGTAGATTACCAACTACTTTTAGTCCTTTCAGGGTGCCAATTTTTATTGCATACAAAGTTGCAAAAGCATCACTAATGACAGCATCAACATTGCCATTGAGTAGGTCTTGAAAAAACTCTGGCCCAGAATTGAATGTGCTAATTTTGGCGTTTGGAATGGTTTTTGCAAAGTCTGCCCCAGTTGTACCAATTTGAACAGCAATTTTTTTACCTTTGAGACTTTTGATATCTTTAATGTCTTGAGTCTCTTCTCTAACAGTGATTGCTAATCCAGCTTTTAGGTAAGGGCGTGAAAAAGAAATCGTTTTAAGACGTTCAGGAGTAATTGTGATCCCACTAATAGCAGCATCAACTTTCTTCGCCTGTAAACTAGCAATCATGCCATCGAAGGGAAGGCTTTCAAACTGAACTTTAAAGCCAATAGCAGAAGTGATCGCATTCATCAAGTCAATATCAAAGCCTTCTAAGTTACCTTTATATGCTTGGATTTCAAAGGGGATAAAAGTAGGGTCTGTTGCTACTGTGAGAAATTGACTGCCTAAATTTGAGGTCGAGTGAACACTCTTATGCTCATTATTACAGCCAAGAATCAGTAGCAAACATATCAGGCTCATCAGTATTGCCTGAAGCCATTTAAATTTAAAGTTCATTAATTTTATGAATTTAGCTCTGTTAGCCTTTTTACCATTTTTGCATAAAACCAAACTTGTGTAGGAGACCAAAAAAGCAATCTGCCCAAATTCAATGCAGCATTCGTAAAGCTTAAAGCTTCAAGATAATTGTCTCGATATTCTGTAGCAGTTTCAAAAATTTCCCGCACATTATTAGCTATTTTTTTAGTAGAGATATAACCTCTCCAACCTTCATTAATAGCCTCTGCAACAACTGAAGCACAATTTCTTTTAAGAAGATTATAAGAAGGCTGATAAGTTTGGAATTCTCTCCAAAATTTCTGGATAGGTTCTTTGGGAAGGTTTAATAACTCAACCTTATTGTCTGCTTCTCTTTTAAACCCAGACTCACCTAAATCAAAACAATCTTCTTCGTACGTATTACACGTGGTGTAAATAAAATGCCGAGTCAACAATTTTTTGACATTCTTACTCATTCGGCTATTTTTATTTTCACGAGTTTCATGAGAGGGACGGATAATAGATTCATGCGGCCAAAAGCTTATATAAGTATCCAACCCGACCTGCATTGAAACATGCCCTAAGAACTTTTTCGGAAGCCAAATGTACACAGTGATTGTATCTTTTATCGCATCATTCATTTAGATGTATCCGCTTGCTTTTACAAGACTTTGTTAGGCATCTATATAAAACGTTTTCAGATGTTACTCAGACTCCAAAGGCTGAAGTGGTGAATATCCAATCAACACATTAAAGTACTGTAATTCGACCAACTTAACGGTGTATACTGTAATATGAACATCTCACAGATTGTCTAAAAAAGCAATAGGCGAAAAATTTTTTGCCTATTGCACTGGGAAATTGCCTCTGTGAATAGACTATGTCATACTTCTTAAATATCGGTAATCTGATAGATTTACCGTTGTTTACTGTTACTAGGAGTCGTCAGAATGGCAACCGTGCAACTGAAGGTAGGAAAGCCCTCCTCACTCACCCGTCTTTCTCACCAGGAAAATGTCATTAGCTTGTGGAGAAGACCTCGACAAGTCTCTGTTACAGTTCTAAATCGTTTATGGTGGACCGCGAAGGCATATGGAATAGTTTTAGGTATTATGCAGCTAGTGTTAGTAAGTTTGTTTTTGATTTATCTAGATTCGCTGAGCCACAAACTTCTACCAATCAAAAGAATCAAAAAAGAACTCAGCATGGGTAGCGAACCACCAGCTACAACCTAGAGTCACTTGTTGTCCAGGCTGAGTTATTGAAACTCGCTTGGATACAGAAATACTACAATATTTTCCGAAGTTATTTTGAGGAGCCAGCGTCCGCTGAGGTATCCGCTTGAGAGTCATTTCTCGACTGCAGATCTCACCAACTTTTCCAGTTACGTACGCTGGATGTAAAAGTGAACTGCCCCTAGTTTCGCTTCGCTATACTAGGACAAGGCATCTAAGACAGCAAGCACTTATACTGTCTAAATTGTCTGCCAAGGACATTAATCAGCTTGAACACCTGACACTGAGTGTCTCAGATACAATCTGAGTAGACGTAGCCAGCGTAACCAAGTTTTAGCCGGCTGCTCAAAGAACGTGAAAATATCACCATAGGCTAGATTAGTTTTTTGATGATGTAGCCAGTGTCTCTCAGGAGTTGTAATGAATAGAATCTGGCACAAAAAAGATACTAACTTTGGTGTTCGCCAGTCCAAAACAAGCACGTGTCTCCACCAAACGTGAAATTGACCCAAAAATAGTCCACAAATGACGCCAACGTGAGAGAACGGCCACAAAAATACTGCTACTAATAGATATGGCAAAGCACCTAGAATACCGTCTAAAAGAACTTGGAGATTAAATGTCAGAATGGCGTAGTGACGAAAATCTTTCTTCCAAGAGTGATGCGTTCGTAAGTGTAGGCTACCAAAAACATGCTCAGGTATGTGGTAACAAAAAGTAGACAGAAAATCGCCAAAAAACAGTAGAAACCAAGCAATAGCGATCGCCTCGAGCATTATTAACCCCTTAAGTTAAGCAAGAAAACTACACACGGATGGATAGTTGCCAGTATGATAGCCGTAATATATTTCGAGAGTTTTGAATCTAGCTGTCATACGCTATGAATAGCTATGCATACATCTATAATCCGATGAACTTTTTGTAGTTTATCACAGTGGTGTTAGAATCATCTCAAAAAACAAGGCGTCGTTAGCCAACAGAAAGTTAAGCTTTGTATAAGCTTAGGTAAATACTAATCTCTGTTAGAATACTTGAGTAGAAGGTTAAGATTGAGTTAAAAAGACATTTGGCCAGTTCGAGCAGGTATGAGCTGAGCGTACAAATAGCGATACTGGCAACTAAGAGATATTACTGTTGTCCGTTTTGAAATCTATATCCCATAACCACTCGTGGCAGTCAGGGTAATTTAACAACGCTTTCTTTTCCTTGAGAATATTCCAGCAAGAGGAGTTTATAAGGTAAGCCTCATGTAAGATAGCCACAGAGAAAGTGCATATGTCTAAAACAAGAACACCTAATTTAGGGATATAAAAATTAAATGAAGATTCTTTAGGAGATCAAATGATGGAACAACCCGCTCAAGGAGACAAAGAGAGATTTCTCTACCCTCGCAGCCGCTACTATGGTCATGTCAAACCCGAGAACCTGGTATTTAACGCGAATCTCCAAGAATTTGCACAAAAAGTTGGTTACATTTCCGCATTAGAAACATCTGGAAAACTCTCTCCTGAAGAAGCTTATCAACAGACTAAGGTACTTTGGAAACAATTGAAGCGCAGTACCAAGGAATTGGGAATTGTTGGTTCAAATAATGATTCTCGAATTGAGAATTGATTCCCTTTGATTAGAAAAATCACACTAAACACATCATATTACAAACATATTATACTAAATCACTTCAACCGCTTTTATTCTCTTGAGAAGAGTTAATTCCTAGTAGGATCAAGAATTATGTCCTATCTATCTTTATGGCTGGGTAGGAGCGTAATTAGACAGAGGTGCAATTTGTGTTTGAAGTTAAAAAGCGTCATAAAAAAGCTAGATGGAATAAAGCGGAAGACCTAGCTGGGTACCTCTTCATGGCACCGACTATCTTGGTGATAGGAACTTTCGTGGTGCAACCTATTGTTTGGGCTATTTTTCTATCTCTACAGAAAGTACAGCTTTTAGGTGGTATTGAATACAGGTTTGTTGGGTTTCGTAACTTTGTGCGACTGCTTGAAGATGAGCGGGTTTGGATTGCTCTTTCGAATACAGCAGAATATGTGGCAATTGTAGTGCCAATCCAGACTATTCTGGCGTTAGCTTTGGCTGTCACTTTAAATTCTGGTATTCGTGGTCAAAATTGGTGGCGCATCCTCTATTTTTTACCAACAGTCACATCTTCAGCCGTTTTAACGCTGATTTTTATGTGGATTTACAACACCAATGGACTACTTAATGATTTTCTGGCTTTTGTGAGATTGCCTACTTACAACTGGTTGGGAGATCCAGCCGTTGCACTCAAAGGCATTATGTTAATGAACATTTGGTCAACTGCGCCGTTTTACATGGTAATTTACTTAGCAGCATTGCAAGATATCCCTCAAACGCTTTATGAGGCTGCAGCGATAGATGGAGCTAATGATTGGCAGAAATTTATCTACATTACTATTCCCCTCCTAAAACCTGTTACTTTCTTTGTACTCACAATAGGTGTGATTGGGACTTTTCAGTTGTTTGACCAGTCTTATATCTTTTCTAACGGTACTGGTGGACCCAATAACGCCACTCTCACTATAGTTTTGCTAATATATCAAGCTGTATTTCGTGACTTGCAGTTGGGTTATGGAGCTGCGATCGCCTTTTTATTGGCAGCCGTTATCATTGCTTGTACCTTAATTCAGCGAAGCTTTTTTAAAAGTGACAGAATTTAACCTCTATTTTCGTATAGGTAACTTTGTAATGAAACGGCTATCTTTAAATTGGAAGGTGCTGCTGTATGTTGTACTAGCACTCTATGCAGTCATTACCCTTATCCCCTTCTTGTGGGCACTTTCAGCATCATTTAAACCTCTTTCTGAGATAGTCAGCAGTGAACCCAATTTTTTACCCAAAAGCTTTACTCTTAATAACTTTAAACAAATCTTCATACAACAACCTTTATTTTTCCGCTGGCTGTTCAATAGTGTGTTTATTGCTATCAGCGTCACTATTTTAAACTTGCTGTTTAACTCCATGGCAGGTTATGCCTTAGCAAGGCTCAGCTTTAGTGGTAAACGCTTTTGGTTCTTCTTAATTTTGGCAGTTCTGGCAGTCCCAGCACAGATAACACTGATTCCCACATTTTTAATTCTAAAAATCTTCGGTTGGCTGAATTCCTATCAAGGGATGATTGTCCCTAGTATGGTTAATGCTACCTTTATCTTCATGATGCGGCAATTTTTCATCAATTTTCCTAGGGAACTTGAGGAAGCGGCTCAATTAGATGGACTAACTACTTTTGGGATTTTCCGGCATATTGTCCTCCCTCTCGCAAAACCTGCCTTAGCTGCACAAGCAATTTTTGTATTTATGGGGAGTTGGAATAATTTCTTGCTACCTTTAGTGATTCTGTTTGACCCAGAAATGTTTACCTTGCCACTAGGACTGAATACCTTTAAAGGTCAATACATTAGCTATTGGAACTACATCATGGCAGCCTCAATGGTTTTCACCCTGCCAGTTTTGGCTATTTACATTTTTTTCAATAGGTATTTTATCCAAGGCGTTACCTTTACAGGCGGGAAAGGGTGATGGGGATTTGAGAGTTAGGAGTTAAGAATGGAAGAGAGCAGGGCATTAGGGCATAGTATGGAGTATTCCCCTCTCCCTCCTTGTCCTCCTTATCCCCCTTGTCCCCCTTGTCCCCCTTGTCCTCCTTGTCCCCCTTGTCCCCCTTGTCCCCCTTGTCCCCCTTGTCCCCACTCCCCATTCCCCAGAGATCCTTTCGGCAAAAAATGGCACTCTTAAAGTGATAATTGGTATTACAGTAACTCAATCTCTATCTGTTGGTGACGAACACTATGGGTTTTGCAGACCTATCAATTGCGGAGATAGCAGCTGACTACAGCACACCTGTAGAAAAGGTTCTGTCTATATGTGACGAACTGGGAATTGCCTATAAAAACCAAAAAACCCGTTTGGCGTTAGAGGATGCAAAGGCAATCATTACCCAAATTTTGTCAGAGAAAGATTCTGATAGGCACTGATGACTTAGTTGGTAACACCTAAGCCAACTAAGTAGTTAGTAGATTTGTGGTTGAACTCAAGCCTAATCACAAGTGCACTCAGCAGTTAGCACCAAGAGAGCGAGGATTGCAGCTGTGATCTAAGAAAAAATCGTTAAGGGGAAACATGTTAAGAAGATTACTTGGCATTTTGGCGGCTGTTTTACTAACGTTTCCGTTTTTTGTCAATAGTGCAACAGCGGTAGAACTGGATGCAGCAACCCGCACTGTTGTATTAAATGACACAGGAGACACTGTAGTACTGAGTCTGAAACAAGTTCAACAAGGCAAACGCCTCTTTAACTACGCTTGCGCTCAGTGTCATGCTGGGGGTATTACTAAGACTAACCAGAACGTGGGTCTAGATCCTGAAACTCTGGCGTTGGCAACACCACCTCGTAATAATATTGAAAGTATAGTGGACTATTTGAAGAATCCCACTACATACGATGGTGAAACGGATATTTCGGAAGTGCACCCCAGCATCAAGAGCGCAGATATTTTCACTAAAATGAGAAATCTGAAGGATGATGACTTAAAAGCGATCGCTGGTCATATTCTCCTGCAACCTAAGGTTGTCGGAGAAAAATGGGGCGGTGGCAAAATTTACTACTAAGGCTAGCTTGACGGTTTAGTTGTTAGTCATTAGTCCATAGTCTGGAGTCTTAAGTCGCAACTTTTTTTGACTATTGACCTTTGACTGTTGACTAATGACTAATGACTAAACCTGAGCATGATTTTGATGTTCAAGACTGCAAGTAATGTACAGCAGATTTCTAGCGGTAGTTGAGCAAGTTTTTGTTATCCTTTTTTCGCTTTTATTGAAAAAAACTTGTATCTACGACAGATTGTCATATTTCGCCTTGTTTTTATTTAAAATATATAAGTGCAGATCAAACTTGTTAGGAGACAGTTATGAAACTAATCGCGTCAAGTCTACGGCGCTTGAGTTTAGTAGTGTTAACAATCTGTTTAGTTGTAAGCAGCTTTGCTGTTTTTGTTGAAAGCGCTGCTGCTGAGACATACACTATAAAATTGGGTAACGATAAAGGAATGCTGGCTTTTGAACCCAAGAAGTTAACTATTCATCCAGGAGACACAGTCAAATGGGTGAATAATAAAGTTCCTCCACATAATGTTGTGTTTGACCCTGTCAAGAATCCTGCAAAAAGCAAAGAACTAGCTCAAGCTTTGTCTCATAAGAAGTTGCTGATGACCCCTGGACAAAATACAACAACAACTTTCCCTGCAGACGCTCCTGCTGGAGACTATACTTTTTATTGTGAACCTCATCGTGGTGCTGGAATGGTCGGCAAAATTACTGTTGAGTAAGTTCAATAAACAGGATAATTCTGTAGCGCTAAAGCAATTTTCCTTAATTATTTTGGAAGATTAGTTAGAATCAACAGTAATGTGTTGAGATCTTGATCTGAAGAAATAACAAAATCAAAGGCGGTGAAAAGTTTATTATCTCTTATGAGCATTGAATTTTGTGCTGATAAAAGATAAGGCTTGTCACCGTTAATTGTTATTAGGATAATAACTTTTAAAGCAAAGAGTAACTGAGTAAACAGTAAACTTAATCAATGCTTTGAGGGTTTCTACTAGTCATAGAATAGTTACTGGAGATGATTTATTCAGTTGCTGGAGGGTTATGACGAGGAGAATCCTTTGAGAATATTTACATTAATCGTGCTGTTTATATTTATCTTTATAAGTCCAGCATATGCGGCTGAGACATCTGAAGGTGCTAAAATCTTCAACGCTAACTGTGCTTCTTGTCACATCGGTGGTGGCAATATTCTCATTGCCGAGAAAACCTTAAGAAAAGAAGCTTTATCACGTTATCTGGAAAACTATGATAATGACTCAATCCTAGCAATTGTTCATCAGGTACAAAATGGTAAAAATGCTATGCCAGCTTTCAAAGGAAAGTTGAAAGATCAAGAGATTCTAGATGTAGCTGTTTACGTGGCTCAAAAAGCAGAACAAGGTTGGTAACCTCAACAACTAAAGCTAAAACCCTTCTCCCTTCTCCCCAATTGAGAGATGGGAGAAGGGTTTCTTCTTACCCCCATTGACCAGCACTCATTTTTTGCTATTGTGCTAAGTCTGGACGAGGACTTTGTCTATTTTCCCTAAGATGACGTAACCGTTGCACTAATTTTCGACCAGATTCAACAGAAGTTGAAGTCTGGTTACTACTCATCTGATGCTGAGGTACCTGTCCTGCAGTAGTTTGTGGGGAATTTTGAGTAGATTGTCTTTGCTGAAGTGGTTTTACTCTCTGTTGAGATGGAGACAAATTTTCAGAGAGACTAGTTGAATGCTCGTTAGATGGTTGTGTACTTCCTAAAGATACATGCAACCGCTGAATCAGTTTTTGTCGAGCTTCGGTTGATACTGGTTGTTGATTTATTCGAGGTGTTGTTCCTACTTGTGAAGACACTCCATTGGTGTTCTCTCTAGTTAAGGAGTTGCTGTGTGGCTGCTGAGATGTTTGTTTGAACGCTTCAGGAGTCCCACTGTTTGCTTTGAAAGCTAAGGTAAATGGATAGTATTTGGGTTTACCATTTGTCTGAGCAGGATTATTTTGCAAATATTCTCTTAAATATTCTCGCGCCGCTGTTTTTTGGTCAGAAGAGATTGAGTTATCTAAGAAGTTTACTCTTTCGACTCTGCCTTGATTATCTACGACTAGAGCACCATCAACTCTACCTTCTTGTCCTGCTTTAATAGCAATTGTTCCAGATATGGGTAGCTTTGTTTCTATGTTGGGGTATTGCTGTTTGACTTGCAAAAATTCCTCTCCAAAAGTGGTTGGTCTTGCTTTTGCTGGTACTTTTGGATTAGATGACAATTCAGATATTCCGCCGTTAGATTGTAACTGCGATCGCAAAGAGCTAGCTCCTGCTAGGGTTAGGTTATTACTGGCAGTTTGTGGAACTGCTCCTATGGGAGCTAGTAGCTGACGATTTTGAGGAAAGCCTGTTGAGCGACTTGTTAGTTCTGTTGTTGCTGAGGTAGCAGAGCTATTGACAGGTGTCGTGTTGGTACTGTTTTGAGTAACAGAACTCACTCTTTGTAAGTCTACAGGTAAGTTAGCAGCTTGCAGATGAGGTAGTCTAGAACCTGGGGCCGCCTTTGTTCTGAGAGGTTGTATTGGTGAATTAGAAGATGGCAGATCAACTGCTGTTTTGACAGGCTGCACTAACGAATTTACTGGCTGTAGATCAACCGATGTTTTGGCAGCTTGTAACTCTTGTAGGTTAGAGGGTGGTAGCGGTTGGGATTCTCCCAAGGCGACCTTTTCTTGAACACGAGGTAATTGTGGTGGTTGTGATGCTATTCCCCTCGTGTTTATCGAGGAGCTAATGGGGTTAGCTTGTAGATCTCTTTTGGGAATGATTCGCAAAGACTGTGCTTTGGGTAAAGAGGAAATAGATATGGTGGATGCTTGAGGTAGGGGAGGTAATACCGACTGAGTAGTAGAACTTGGTGGAAGGGGAGCCAAAGACTGCTGTTGAGTTGCAAAGCTTGGCGGGGGAGGTAGTTGAGGGAGTGAAGGAACTGGTTGTAAGCTAACTTGAGAAGTATTATTCTGTGGCAGACGGTTCTGTTCTGCCTGGTTCAATTCAATAAGTCCAACAGTTTTTGTTGAGGCAACTTGTTGTTTTGGCTTTGAGTCAACAGGCACTAACGGCAAGAGGAACGCAATAGCACCGTGGATGCCAAGAGAGGCCAGAACTGCTATTCCAGTAGGCTGGCTCAGGAAATCTGGTATATTTTTTAGCAAGGAGGCGTAAGACATAACTGTTTTCGTTCACTCGGCTCGTTTGCAATTGACTAGCAATTTTATTGCTGAGGCAATAACGAATAGATGCTTTTCTCTACAAATAATAACTTTCTCTGAGAAATTTGAAACAGAAAGATTGCTGGTTTTGCAAGTTGTCTATTTTCCCAAAAAACGACGCTCGCTTGTCCTGAAAAGTTGCGTTTATTAAAAATAAGCTTTAAAGTACACTGGTTTTGCTCTATTTACAAGATTCTCGTACTTGTAGTCAAAAGTGCTTACCTAGAAAAGACAACATTTTGCTCAGGTTTAGATTCCCAATTATTCACTTCATGCCTTGTCCGGTCTCTACTCGAAATTTATATACGCCTTTTGACCTAACTCTTGTTAATGTTTCTTAGTTAGAATTGTAATAAAAGTATACATTCAGCCGAGAAAAGGAGTGTTTACCCATGATAGGTACTCAGTTTGAGGCAATTGTGCGACGTATAACAACAATATTAGCAGTAGTAATTATTACCTTAACTCTCATTGGTGCTACTAGTGGCATCTTGCTATCTTTCTACTATGAACCAGCATCCGGGGCCGCTTATAACTCGTTGAAAATGATTAATACAGAATTGTCATTTGGCTGGTTGTTTCGTAAAGCTCACGAAGTCGCAGGTCATGGAGTGATTGCAATTGCCCTTGTTCAAATTGTGCTGATGTTTGTGAGTAGGCAATTTAGCAAGAGTTGGCTCATTGCTTGGGTTAGTGGAATTTTGTTTACGCTCAGTGCAATTGGGCTAGCTTGGACAGCAATGATCTTAGACTGGGATCAACAAGGATATTGGCGTTTTAGCCTTGAGCTAGGAACCATTGAAGCAATTCCCTTGATTGGTTCCCAGATTAGAGACATTCTCACTGGCGGAGCAATTAACACTATAACGGTTCAACACCTTTACACCATACATAGTTATATTGTCTCTTTTGCTGCCATTATTCTTGCTGTAGTGCATTTAGTAGGCGTGTTTCTGCAAGAAAAGCAAATGTATGTTGAAGCAACAAAGCCTGAAGTTACTGACACTCCCATGGCTACTGGTAGCGTCTAGTGCTGTTTGAACACAATACTAAGTCTAAATTCCCCTTTTTTGCTTAAAAAGGGGAAGCTTTGCAGTCAGGAATTGCTAATAATTTCATCGGCTGTTGGTTGAGGGATTTTTAGCAACGACACCTCTTCAACTTCTGGTAACTTTTCTAAAGCAAGGGGAGTTGATTGACTAGCGCCGGATAGGCGTTTTAACAGCTTTGGTCTCGGGTCATGTAACAGGTAGATAATGCGATCGCCAACTTCCCACTCTTCAGTTGCTAGTACAACCTGAAGACGTTCTTCACGTTCTATTAACAGAGGTATCAACTCACCTGCCAGGATGAGTGCCTGCATATGAGCTTGTTGAATGGAAACATTAAATTGAGTAAGTGTGGTTGTTCCCAGTTTCACTCGTCCATTATTTAGGTACTCATTCCAAACCTTAATAGCAAAATCTGGAACAAAAGCTTGGTTCACTTGATGCTTCTTGGTATTATTTAAGACGGTTGACTGCGGGTCACGTGGAAAAACAGCTAAAACTCGTGGCGGGTCGAATTCCTCTGCCACTCGTTGCGCCAAGACAAAATTCACCTCTCCATTATTAGTCATAGCCAAAAAAGTTCCTATAGAAGCCAGACCCGCTTCTTCCAAGACACCATTATCCAAGGCACTGCTGGTAATTAAGCGGATATTTTGGGCTTTGGCTTGTTCGTAATATTGGGTGTCAGTATCAATCATCACTACAGCTTCACCACGTTCTTGAAAAAACCGTCCAATCAATAAACTCAAAGGGTGACAACCAACGATCACAACTCCAGTTGCTTCTTGTGAAGTGATTTGAAGCCAGTCCGCAATCTTACCAGCTGTTAATCCTTGGCAGACAACTGTCATGATAATGGTAAGAAAGACCAAAGCTTTGATTGAATCGCCTCCATTCATCCCGTGCTGTGTTAGTAAAATTGCAAACAAAGAAGCAACAGAGGCCGAAACAATTCCTCGTGGAGCAACCCAGCTTAAAAACAGTTTCTGTCGCCAGTTTAAATCACTGTTCCAAGTACAGCAGAGGATATTAATTGGGCGAACGACAAACATCAGTACCAAAACAGTCAGTACACTTCCCCAGCCTAAGGCAAATACACTGGCAATAGATAAATCTGCTGCTAGCAGAATGAAAAGTACTGAGACACTGAGAATTGTAAGTTGACCTTTAAAGCGCCGTAAAAGCCTTTCTTCTGGTACTGAAGAGTTGGCAAAAACAATACCTGCCACTACTGTGGTCATGACTCCAGACTCATTACGGATCATCTGCGCTAGGCTGAATAGACCCCACAGTACCGCCAGTACCACTGAATTTTTTAAATCCAATGACAGGAAGTTAGCTCGTTTGAAAATCAAGCTCATCAGATAACCGCCTGCTGCACCAATTGTTGTGCCAATACCAAGACGGACCAGCAACCCGATAATGGCATTTTTGGGATCAGTATCGCCGTTTAGAATCGTGTCAAGAACAACAAAGGCAAGGATGGCTCCTACTGGGTCAATTAAGACACCTTCTCCTTCCAAAAGTGTTGCCACTTGTCGATCCACATTGATTTGTTTGAGTAGGGGGCTGATGACGGTTGGTCCTGTGACTACAACTAGAGAGGCGTAAAGAAAGGCTATAGGCCAAGGGAATTCACCTAGCCAATGAGCTGCCATACTACCACCCATCAATGTGATCAGCGTTCCTAAAGTGACAAGCAGTTGTAAACTAACCGAAACTCTGTCGAGTTCTTGTAGATCTAGGTTCAGTCCACCTTCAAACAAAATGATCGCTGTTGCCAGGGCGACAATAACATCTAGACCAGTGCCTAGCATATGAGGATGCAATAGACCAATGCCATCAGAGCCTAACAAGATGCCAAACAATAATAGGAAGACGATGCTTGGTACACGGAGGTATGCAGCCAGCACCTGAGCGCTAATACCTGCAAATACAGCAATGACGACTTGCAGGGTAATTTCAAAAGATACTTCCATGAGATGGATTTTGAGCAACGTATTTCAAAATCGTTTGTGGTGCAAAATCACACCCTCGGCCTCTCACTAGATCAAGATGTTGTTTCATTTTGGGTTGTTTATGACACAGTATTTTGTATGTTGTTAGGTGAAATAACGGCTAAAATACTATCAATAAAAAAGCCGTTTAATAGCAGCTTTTTATAATAGGAGTTAGCTTTGCTAAACATCTCACTAGTTTAACGTTCTCACAATTTCTAAATTTTTTGCCGAAACCTGTTGACATTAGCCTTCAGAATCGCTAAATTTATAAAAGTCCAAACCAACGCGCCCCCATCGTCTAGAGGCCTAGGACACCTCCCTTTCACGGAGGTAACGGGGATTCGAATTCCCCTGGGGGTATACAGTAAATTAGCGAAAACATAGTTTTTTGAAGTATAGCTTCTAGCATGACTAGGTGTGTACTCAGGTTTGTTCTGGCATGTCCCTACCTTGCTTTGTTGACATGAAAGCAGATTATTCCCTGAGATTTTGGTTACAGGGAATTTCTGCCCTCATCTTTTTACATTGGCTTGGCTAATTCTTCTACGCGCTGGCGAATAGCGAGAAGATTTAGCTTCATGTCTTTACTGAGACGACGCTCTAAGATGCCGACTGGCATAGTCAACTTAGGCCAGACCTGGACAGTGTAGTAGAGATAAGTTCCCATAAAGTTGCCTGTGGAATAGGGTTCTAAGCTCCAGTTCCCAAAGAAGTCTTTAAAATCTCCCTCTACCATCTGAAAGCTAATTTTATGAGGGAAGAATTCTTCTAGGTCCAGAATGACACGCGCACAAAAGTTGAAGCGTAGTAAACGTTGAGAGCCTATTTGCTCCAAGCGAATGCCTCCTTTGGGATGTTCAAGCTGACGACTGCTAGCAAGGTTGGGTATGAAGTCAGCCAAGGCTTCATAATTTGTCAGAACTTTCCAAACTTGTTCTACAGGTTGAGGAACTCGAACTTTAGCAGTAATTCGTCGTTGTCGATCTGCTATCTTCTCAATTTGGACTTGCACAGCTTCTAAAGCAGCATCTGATTCCAAATTGGGTTCTAGGTGGATTTCATCATCAGCAAGACTGATGTCTAGCTCCGCTGGTTGGATATGGTGTTCTTTAGTCACTGTTAGAATATGGATTACTTTCGTCTGAGAATTGGGGCAAAGTTAAAGTGAAGCAAATCTTGCTCAGATTGGAGTTCTCTATTGGAATGCTTTCTACGGCAATCATTCCATTGAGATGCTGTACTAAGGACTTAACCAGTGCCAGTCCCAAGCCAGTGCCAGGAGTCCATCTGCCTTTGCCTCGGCGGAATCGATCAAATATGTATGTGGCTTCTTCTTCAGATATATCATGTCCAATGTTGGTTAATTTAAGAATAATTTGATCAATTTGTTGATTCACACGGTGAGAGACTTGTAGATGGACAGTGGTATCTGGTTCTGAGTACTTGCCAACATTCGTGAACATCTCTTGCAGAATCCGGTCAAAACTTTCGACTTCGGTTTGCAGTACATAAGTCTCATCTGGTAAGTCGATAGAGATTGTTAATCCTTGCTCTCTTAGGGGTTGCTCAAAAGATGCTACTAGATCTTGTATCTTGGTATTTAAATCAATGCTGGCAAATTGTGGGCGTTGTGGTTGATTCTCCAACCTCTGGAGTGTCAGTAAGTCATTGATCAAGTTGATTTCTTTCGTGCATTCCTGCTCCAAGATATCCATGTACAGCTTATGACGCTCAAGACTTACTCCTGGTTGCCGTAAGTTGCGTAATGCCATACGCATATTGGTGAGAGGATAACGCAGGCGATCGCTCATGTTACTGACAAACTCATCTTTGAGATGGTTCAGTTCCCTCAGTTGCTCAACGTACTGTCGCGTTCTCTCATATAACTTAGCTTGAACCTCTAGACTACGTTGTAGTTGTGCTGTCCGCTCATCCACTAGTGTCTGTACTTGCTTGAGTGTTTGCGTTTGGATAATAGCATTGCTGAGGTGAGCACAAACCATTTCCACTATATTTAATTCTGCTGGTTGCCAGTTACGAGCATCGGTTTGCTGTAACACAAGAAATCCTAAAACTTTGCCTTGACTCTCCAAAGGCATTAATAATAATGTGGGCAATACATCCAGAGCAAATACGGGAGCAACAACTGAGATATCTTTATCTATACGACGATCTATAATGATCGGTTTTCCTGGCTCTGTGAAGACTTTTTGGCATAAGTCGCACTCAGCAACCCAAAATGAGTTCTCTTGTGTCAGTAAATCTTCTGATTTTCTTAACCATTCACTAACAACAGTAGCTCTGGCCTTAGGGGCTTGTTTTTTCGGTCGAGCTTTAAATAGAGGATCTGTATACTTTAGCAATATCAGCAACCCACGATCTGCTTGTAGAGCACTTGCCGTCGAGGTGATCGCCAATTGCAGCATTTGATTCAACTCCAAGTTACTGCGACTGAGTATCGTCAATTGCTTGATTAAGCTTTGATGGTGAGCACATGTTTGCAACTCTTGCTGTTGAGAAGCAATCACCTGTGCTTGTATGACTTGAGAAAATGCGATCGCACAGGCAGACTCTACAGCTTTTAGGAGATGTTTTTCTTGTTCATTCCAATCATAGGGATGAAATTTAACGAGACTAATTACGCCGTTGTTTTTACCACCAAATCGACAGGGTATTGCCAACACAGCTTGTATTGATAGTGGCAAAGATTGATATCCGATCCCCAGACTATTCTCAATTGTCGAAATATCCTCAATGGTCAATGGCTCCGAGGCACAGTGTACGACTGGTAAATCAACTTGTTCAGATGACAATATCTTTTGCGGGTGTGGCAACTCCAAATACTCTTGTGTACACCAATAAGCACTTATTGTTGAACCAGACACCTTGTCCATAACTGTAACTAGGGAGCAACAATCTACCTCAAAGGCAGCTCCTAGAACTTGGGCAATCTCTTGCAGCATACCTGCTGGAGTCAAGTGTTTGGCAATGATTTGGTTGATTTTTTGTACCAACTGGAGGGCAGGTTCTTCCTGATGCTGCATCCGCTTGACCGGGTATTTTTTTAGTCGATCTAATTCATTTTTACACTGCGGTAGTGACGATAAATGCTTGTCTTTTTCTGACGAGCTCTTGGATAATGACCCCATGCTTTTTGTACCCAACCTCCTGGCATATCAATCACCCTTCAATACGTTTTACCCTAGTGATCCGTAAATTTTTTACAATTCTTTCTCTCACCTGTTATAGCCCTTTTCGACTGCAGATGACTATAATTCTTGGTATATTCAATTATTCTTTTTAGAACTAGAAAAATACCAGATAATATACTAAGATGCTTTGTTTAATTAACTTTTAGCTATTTTATGTTGATTTTATCTGCTAACTTTAACTTAGAATATCTTGTCTTTTAAAATACATAAACCGTAATTCCTCTAGTTTTCAAACAAAAAGTCCATAAACAACATCAGCATTACTACTGAGTCATACATTACAAATGTATTTTTTTGTAACTTTGCTAAAGATGAATTATAGTTAAATTTTATAAAGTCAAAGTTTAAAAAACTCTCGTGCTTTACAGTTATCCACTTTTGACTGCCAGTATAAAGTTGCTATGAGTGCAGTTCAGTGGTCAGCTTGCAAAGCGCCACCAAACTGCATCTCCGATAAAATTTAAATGCTTAGACTCTCGACACTCAGAGGAACCATATCGCCATTTCTCGTAAGACCCAAGAGCATTGGTTGTTGTGGTTGAATGAGTTGACCTGTCAGTACACAACGTTCTTCTTGCTGAGCTGTAGCTGCTATGCTAGCCCGAATATCGGCTTTTGAAAATCGAGGTTTCCACTCTCCTGATTTTTGCTGCACATAATTCCAGAGAATATCTCGAATCAGAGCTTGATATCCCTGATTACCAGCTAGTTCTTTCAGTTTATCTTTTAGTTCCCGCTCCAAGCGGATGCTGGTAACTTCCATGTCAGTGGTCGGGGTGCGAGTTATCGTATGCATCAGTTTTTCTCCTTAAAAGTATGGACAGGATAGTAATACAAGTGTAGTATGTTTAAAGGAATGTTCAAATAGGTGAAATTTTCTGTGAGAGATATTTCTTCCCTTTCTACCTCCCCGTATATAGATATTTGCCTCGCTTGTTGGGAATCAGCCAACTTGGGAGTGGAGTATTTATTTGTGGACAACGGTAGTCGAAAAGGCAGGAGTTTCACAGAAGGTAATCATGATTTTAGATATGCCAGCATTAATTTACTGAAATGCATTCATAAAACAAGACGAAAGAAGCGGGAGGTACATGCATAACTGATGCTGTACCTGTATAAGACCAAACAAAGACGTTAAGTGGTCAAATTCTAACCCCCGCTTCCATACAAGAGGCGGGGGTTTTTCTATAAGGAGTCGGATCTGTTGGTGAACAAATCTGGATGGGTGTGGAGGCAGACCTGGAATAACAGGAGAGCATAAGGAATGCTGAAATTAACGTACACCGAAACTAGTTTTCACTTGGAGTGGGTAACTCAGTCTTTGGAGGAATGGATACAAGCACGAGTTATTTTTGCGCTGCGAGTAGGTCAATGTTTATCCGTCAAACCCAGCACGGCTTCCTTTTTGCTTCCTGTTGATTTAACAGGAGTAGAAGTGCTTAGAACTCTTGTGTACCGTGATGACAAAGAAATCATTGCACTGGATACTTGCGATACTGATTACATGGAAGTCACTTTGCGGGGTTCTTGGCTATCAGCTAATTTTGAGGACGCGGATGGTTTATTTGTCACAGCTATAAGCGATCACATTGAGATTGTTCTCCATAAACTTTGGCTAGAAGCTCAAGCCTGTACTTCTGTCTTTAGCGAATAAAAACCTTGATAAGGTGGGTATCGTGCCCACCTTTTCTTCAAGCATATTCTGTCCCATTTCTAAAGCAATTATTTACTGACTCCTGAGTAAAACATGAGGATAAATAATGACAATTTCTACCATTAAAAAAGATAGGATATGCTTATTTATTAATTATGATAATTAGTTAATAACTATCAAGTTATTCAAAAAATAGCTTTAATCTGTCTAGCTACCATGTTTGATGAAGCTATTCTACCACAAGAGTGAGTCTATGCGAAATGGAGACATCGATAAACATCAGTCTTAAGGTCGATTAACTATTTACGATTTGCTCTCTAAAGTAGAAATAGGTTAGATGGTCTGAAACAAAGTAAATCTTATTTAAGCCGCAATCAAGCTAGTAAAAGTAAGGCTTAGCTGATTAATTTGTAAACAACAGATTAAGCTTGCTTAAAGTATAGCCTTCATTTATCCAAGTAAGATTGCTGTAAGAAATACACATAAGATTTCTTTGAATATCTTACCTTAAGTGAATCTATCATTAATTATCATTGAAAGATAGACACTATCTATCCTAACCTATAATTGCACTTAAAGCTAATATAGGTTCCAAACTTCGATAATCTTTTTGAATAGCTTAGTGTTTGGAGGTTTATTAAATGAAAAAAGATGGTTTTAGTTTACCTATATTGCGTCCTGTACGCTTGATAATTGTGGCATTTATTTGTGCCTTCATGTTTTTCTCTAGCGCATTTCCTGCTAATGCAATTAGTAGCCCAAGGAGTAATCCCCAAGATGCTACTACACAGCTACTAGAAACTCAGAAAGAAACGGATAAGGTATCTACAGAACCACCTCTAGGGTTGAAAGAGGTTCAAAAGAAATCTAACGAAGGACTTAACGAAGTTCAAGGAGCCGCTGATATTGAGAAGCAAAAGAGACCAGAAAATTCTCAAGGTGCAACGTCAGTGGAAGATAGCGTTAAAACTTTTTTGGACAAAGTTACAGGCAATAAATAGTGTTCACGCAAAAGTGGATTTTAAGGATGTGCTGAACGCAGAGATTTAAAGTTTAAATCACCCTTAATTATAAGCATCTTGATGACTGTTTACCATCAAGATGTTTTAGTGTTTATGTGTTAAACATATAAATTATTCATGAGGATTGAGAATCCCGGTTTCTCAAAAAAACCAGGATTCTGAGACTTTGAATAGTCATGTCGAAAATACAATTACTTTTGAATCCATAAATTAATTAACAAATCATAATCTTTCTTAGGAATGATGTAGTTTAGACCTTAAATTTGTCAACTTGGAAAAGAAGATAGCTGAGGAATTTATAACAATGCGTAGAGTAAATATCGGGTTGACAGACGAGCAACGTACAGGTGTAATTCAACTGCTAAATCAAGATCTGGCAGATGCTTATTTACTGTTAGTAAAAACGAAAAAGTATCACTGGGATGTTGTTGGACCTCAGTTTCGAACCTTACATAAACTCTGGGAAGAACATTACACGACTCTAACTGAAAATATTGATGCTGTCGCTGAGCGAGTTCGTGCTCTTGGTGGTTATCCCATTGGTACTATGGAAGGATTTTTGAAGCTTGCTACCTTAAAAGAGCATGCTGGTGAAGTTCCGACAGCAACTGGGATGGTTGCTCAATTAGTAGAAGACCATGAGCAAATTATTCGGAATCTTAGAGAACATATAGATCGTTGTAGTGAAGAATTTCATGATGAAGGAACTGCTGACTTCTTGACTGGATTGATGGAAGGTCATGAAGAAATGGCATGGATGCTGCGTTCCTTTATTGAAGGACAGTCAATTGAGTCAGACGGCTCTCAGCCATCCCCACAAAACAAAACAGCAGTAGGCGTATAGCAATAGTGTATGGTGATGTTAATGGTTGGTTGTTAGTAGTTGCTTAGAAAATTGCCAATAGCTAACCATTGACCACCAATCAGTTCAACTCTCTTTTAAATCCAATAAATCCAAAAGCAATCAATAAGGAGTGCTACAGTGCCGGAAGTCTATAAACCAGAACGTACAATCTCTGCTGTCTTTAAAGAAGAGAAACAGGTCAATAATGTCATTCGGCGTTTGCTAGATCGAAAGGTGCCTAGAGACCACATCTCTGTAATGGGTAGAAACTTTCAGGCTGAAACTCGAATTGCTGGCTTTATTACTAAGAGAGATGTGATTCTGGGTGGTTTAAGAACAGGTGCTATTTTCGGTTCCTTGTTTGGTTCATTGCTCAGCTTACTAACAGGTGTAGGTGTACTTTTCATTCCTTTTGTTGGTCCAATTGTGGCAGCAGGTCCCATTGGCGCTGTATTGCTGGGTGCTGCAACTGGAGCGATCGCTGGTAGTGCAGGTGCAGGTTTAGTATCAGTACTGACTACATTAGGGATGCCAGAAGATAAAGCCACCATTTATCAAACCCGCTTACAAGCAGGGGAATTTTTGGTGATGGCAGAAGTTCCTGCTGATCGTACTGGCGAATATCAACTTCTTATGGAAAGCGCTGGTGGTGAGGAAATTCACACGATAGAGAAAGCTTTACCACGTGCTTGTTCTTCTGGTTGTAACAGTCCAGAAGATCTTTCCCCAGAGGTGCGTTCTCATCTTTCTACGGAAGCTCAGCATCTATTTGTTGAGCGATACAATGCTGCATTAAACGAGAATAATAACGACGAAACTAAAGCTGAGCAAGCTGCTTGGGAGGCAGTTCATCAAAAATATGATGAGGATGAGAATGGTGTGTGGTCAAGAGCAAAAACCCGTGCTTAGTTAACAAATTGGGTGATAAAAGACGTTGCAGTGCAACGTCTTTACCTAATTGGTCAATAAAGACACTTATCCTCTCTCTACAATATTGGAGCATACCGATTACCTAACCAAAACTGTAGCTCCTCATCACCTAACTGTCCCCTTTCTTAAAGAGTGTAACAAAAAGCTATTTAGCTTTTCGTTCTTGAGATTTTCTCACAGTAAGTGCTGCCTTAGGTAAGCTTTTATGCAACTAACCCAGAACGAAGAGCACGCACAGCAGCTTGAGTTCGATCATCTGCACAGAGTTTATTCAAGATATTGCGAACATGGGTCTTAACAGTACCAACTGTGATGTAAAGTTTCTCAGCAATTTGACCGTTGCTACATCCAGCTACAATTAACTCCAAAATTTCCAATTCTCGTTGTGTTAAAGGATATGTCTCTAGAACTTGTTCATACTCAGACGGTAATGCTTCAATTTTTACAGTCTTGGGTTTATCCGATTGTTGGTTAGTGGGTAATCCTTGCCGCATTTGCTGGAGCACCACATTGGCGATCGCTGGATCTATCCAGGAGTTACCGGTATGAGTTGCTTGGATCGCCTCTGTTAACTTATCAATGCTTGTGTCTTTCATGTAGTAAGAATCTGCTCCTGCTGCAAAAGCTGCAAGAACGGCATCTTCTGTATGATCCATTGTTAGCACAAGAATCTTAGTTGATGTGTCCCCACTTTGTGTTTGGAATTGTCTGAACTGGCGAGTGAGTTCAATTCCATCCATGTCGGGTAAGCCAATGTCTACAACGGCTACATCTGGCTTAGCTGTTTCCAACAGTTTTAGCCCTTTGGTTGCATTTGCTGCTTCTCCAATGACCTTTAGTGTACTATTGGACTGTAATGCAGCTTTAAGCCCCATTCGAGTCAAGTCATGGTCTTCAATTAAAACAATACTAATTTCGCTCATCTTTACACTCACCGAAATCAAAGGGGGAAGAAAGTAAAATTGTATACTTGAAGAGAAAAACCGACGCCTAACTCATTCAGGGTCAATGTTCCTCATCCTTAAATTTTAGTTTCAAAGAAACTCTGTTTTTGAAGTTATGTTTAGCCAAAGCTTATGCTTCGCTAACGCTACGATAGCACTGATGTAATTGACTACGTGAGTTTTAGAGTCTCATAGTTCATGCATGTCTCCTAATTGCGTCTGCCCTGAGCCGAACATTTTGTCAATTTTTTCTTCTAATTTTCAAAACTAAAGATAGATGATATTCAACCAAACAGGCATCCACCAATAGAAATAGGGAATTCACGCTGCTTTTATCAAATAAGCCTGATAAATATCTAGCTTGGGATATATAGCTAGCTAATCAAATTCGTTGGAATATTTATTTGAATTATAGTCGATTCTGTATGAGCCCGGCAATGGCTGCAATTCATACAAGGTCTCATAAACAAATAGATTCACAAAAAGAAGCAATTTATAGGCTAAGTACGTTGTTGGAAAATATCCAACTATGTTAAGGCTATTAAATCTCTTGTTTTCTTCCTATGCCCTATGCCTAACCCTAGCGAATAATTATTTGTTCTCGATCACAAAATTTTTTATTAATAAATAAATGCTGCTGAAATAGTGATAATGATAACGTATTCATTTTTACAAAAATCAATAATTTGTTAAATAAATAATTAAATATGGCTTGTATTCTCCCGTAAGTTATACCCGGATTTCTCACAAATTGGAAATACAGGGTGTGGGGTGTGGGGTGTGGTGAGGAAGAAATTTATTGAAGTCCGCAGACAACCATTGGTGGTACGCACTTGTTCCCCTACACCCTACACCCGACTCCCTACACCCCGGATTTCTCACAAGTGAGAAATCTAGCTATAGATCATTTCTCTTAAAGACCACAAAAATGGACATCTGTGGTGTTATATGAGATTGTTCAGACTTATGGGAGGTACAACTTTGCCTGCAAGTCCAACTAATGGGTGAAGACGGATGTCAACCCATATGTTTAATATGAGGATGCAAGCACGCTAAGTATTAAACTACTACTTATGGCTATTTCTCGCTATCGAGAAGAATAGCCACAGCTAGTAGTTATTTATCCGGATCTAGGTCATTGGATGATGGTAAATATCTAAATACTGCTACTCTTAATTCAAAGTCGGTGGAGCTAAAAAACAGTGTTGAACTGAAGGAAAATACATAAAAGGCATTTATAATTCACATACTACATCTAGAATTGGGGGTTGAAACAGTTGAATGTAATGGATGTTAGGTAAAGGTTCAGACCAATGAAACTTTTATAATCTAGTAGACATTAAGAATTCAATGTGATTAAATTTTTAGTGATTTTGCTCTCTAAGCAATGTTAATCTCTTAAAGTGCTAATCACATCACAGATTATTTTTATTAGTAATATTAAATAGAACTAATAAAAGTGTTTCTTGAAAAAAACAACTCGCTAAAAAAATAAAAGATGATAGATATGGACTCCAAGAAGAAAAAGTTTTTTAGATGTAATTTCTACAAGTAAAGCTAAGTTATATAGTTTTGTAAAATTCGTTGGGCTAGCTTATAAACTATGTTTTTTAGTAAAAATTATAAAATAGAACGTATTTTAGCTGTTGACGATACGCCTGATAACCTAATTTTATTACAAACAATTTTAGAAGTAGAAGGATACGAAGTTGAATTAGTTTCTGATGGTCCAAATGCTCTTAAGTCTATTACACAATCTCCACCTGATTTGATTTTACTAGATGTGATGATGCCAGGCATGGATGGTTATGAGGTAACGCGCCGTATTCGGAACAATCAAGAAGAATTACCATACATTCCTATCCTATTATTAACAGCCTTTCATGAAGTGAGTGTTGTCGAAGCGCTAGATGTAGGAGCAGACGATTTCATTCGCAAACCGTTTGATCAAGATGAACTATTAGCAAGGGTGAGATCACTGCTGCGTCTGAAGCATAGCCTTGACGAACAACAAAAAATGGCACGTCAACGAGAGGACTTTGTTTCTAGAATGACTCATGATTTGCGAACACCTTTAGTTGCAGCAGATCGAATGCTCAATTTGTTTGCAAACGAAACCTTTTGTACGATCTCGCCAGAAATGAAACAGGCGATCGCTGCGATGATTCGTAGCAATCAAAGTTTGTTAGAAATGGTGAACAACCTCCTAGAGGTGTACCGTTTTGAGGCAGGTAAAAAGACTCTCCAATCCGAACCATGCAATCTTCAGAAAATAATTCAAGAAGTTGTTCAAGAACTCAGCCCTCTTGCACTTGAAAAAAGCCTGAGTATCAATATAGATGCTAGTCATTTAGAGCAAGAAAGCGCAAATGCTGGTGTAGTGATGGGCGATCGTCTAGAACTACGAAGAGTGATAAGCAACTTAATTGGAAATGCAATCAAGTTTACAGATACAGGAGGTATCAACATTCGTATTTATGAGAAAACAACACTTCCTGATGAGAAAACTTGGGTCATTGTAGAGGTAGAAGACACGGGATATGGAATTTCTCCAGAGGATCAGGCAATACTGTTTGAACGATTTCGTCAAGGTAAGAATAAACGAGCTGGTAGTGGCTTGGGTCTACATTTATCACGGCGCATAGTCGAGTCCCATAACGGGAAAATCGATGTATCTTCCGAACTTAACAAAGGCAGTGTATTTACTGTACAACTACCAAAGGAATTATAATTCATCACTTCGTTTGGTAGGTTCAGAGATTATCTCTGACTTAGAGATTAGACAGCACCGACAAGAAATACTGCAGCAGAGTGGTTTCCCTAAGCATAACTAACTGCTAATATCTCTAATATGATGGTTCATCACTATTAACTCCTGAAAAGCTATCAATGCCATTTATTAGGATTGGTTGCTAAAACGCTTTGGTTTTGGAAAGGTTGCATCCAACTTTTCTATAAGCCTTATTTTTGTTGTAAATAACTTTATCAAAACCTTAGGAACAGAAAAGAACATCAAAAACATATGACGACGACCTCAACTCCCACACGTGGTCAAGTGGAAAGAACAATCGCACAAGGTATTCAAGCTTTGTATCGTGAGTCTCTAGGACATCAGCCTAATAAAGTGACCTGTCAACTATCTGAGCAAAATCTAGTGATCTTGTTGGAAGACTCGATCACACAACCCGAGCAATTACTTGCCCAAACAGGTAGACAAGAACTGGCAGAGCAAGTCCACTCTGATTTAGATATTGCAATTCAGCCAAAAATAAAGGCATTGATTGAAGAGATTTTACAGGTTACTGTAGTTGATCTACTGAGTGATGCTACCCTGGAAACAGGGCGTACAGGAATCATTGCTCTTTTGAATGAGCCACCCACTATCCGCCATAATGCTTCGGCTTCAAAAATTAAGAAAAAAGGTTCACCTACTAGCAAAAGCGATAGTTGAAAGTCTTGAGAGAGTTATTGTCAATAGCGATTAAAAGTTGATTGAGGGATTCATTTTCTTGCAGAGATAATAGTTAACCATAGCCTCTAGATCTTCAATAATGTAAGGTTTACTGATATAGTCATCAAAACCTGACTTTAGAATGCGTTCTTTATCCTCGGCAGTAGCTAACGCTGTAACTGCTATTACGTTAATATGACTAGTAAGTGGCTCTTGCTTTAGACAGCGTACCACATCAATCCCACTCAATTTAGGCAATACAATATCTAATAATATCAAGTCTGGTTGGTACTCCTTTGCTACAAGCACCGTGAGTGAGCTGTCTTTTTGACAAATGATTTTACAGCCTAGTGACTCAAGAGTGTAACTCAGAAGTAACAAGTTATCATCATCATCCTCAACTGCCAAAATAACAGGCGGTTGGGAGTATTTGTACTCATGCTCGCTCATATGCGCTCTTGCTAGCTCCATGACTTCTCCAGAAGAGACAATATTTGATTGTTTCTGATTAGAGAACAGACGAGGCATTCTGCAAGCGGTTTGAAAGCGCTCAATAAAGATTGGCTCGTTTTTTGACCCTACCTTAGTAAGAACTTTTCCTCACCCAACAGCTTAGAAGCAAATAGATTTCTCAGATGACAAAGTGAGAGAGTTCTTCTCAAATTATAGACAAAATAAAAGAATTATAAAAAATAAACTATAAGTACTTAATATACTTAAGCAGAATTTAATATTGTGATACTGATCCATTCATCGGGTCTAGTTAAGGGCATCGGCTCCCTATCTGTGGAACTTCTCAAAAGTATGGACACAGATTAGCAAAGCTAGTTGTTGAGTCTATCATCTCATCTGTATCGGAGACTTCATCATAAAGTGAGTCAAGGTCAAGAAATTCTACAGCTTTCCCTTCTAGTCTATGAGCAATGTTCTCAAAGGCAACGGCAGTAACAGTTTTATTTTCTGCTAATACTAGAGGTTCACCATGATTGGTAGCAACAATGACGCTTTCATCTTCAGGGATCACCCCAATTAGGGGAATTCCTAAAAGTTCTTGAACATCTTGGACTGACATGAGATTAAACACCCGTGTCATTAAGGGTCTGACACGATTAACAATCAAATTGATGGCTTCAATTCCTTGGGCTTGTAGTAACTTAATTGTACGGTCAGCATCCCTTACTGAGGGAATTTCAGGAGTTGTCACAATTAACGCTTCATGAGCAGCAGCGATCGCATTCTCAAATCCCTTTTCGATTCCCGCTGGACTATCTACCAGCACATATTGATACTTTTGTGCTAACGCATTTAGTAGCGGATGCATCTGTTCTGGAGTGACTGATTCTTGAGAACGTTTTTGTGACACGGGCAGAAGTACTAAACCAGATTGTCGCTTATCTTTGACTAATGCTTGTTCCAAGCGACACTCTCCGGCTAAGAAGTCTAGTGCACCATAGACTATACGTTTTTCAAATCCCAGCAGCAAATCCAAATTTCTCAAGTTAAAATCAGCATCAACTAGTGCGACTTGGTGACCCATCTTAGCTAAAGCCATACCCAGATTAGCCGTAACAGTGGTTTTACCCACGCCTCCCTTGCCAGAAGTAATGACAATAATGCGACTCATGATGGTAATTTGCTTGACTTAGGTATTTAGGGATGCAACCCCCAATTAATCTCTACCAGCAAATTAAGTTACAACCGGAGTAAAATGAATAATTTTTTAATCTTTTCTGACAAAAGCAAAAAAATTGACATAACTGCTTTTATGTATTACAATGTAATATAATAAGGATTTATATGAGCAAGCGAAAAACATCTATAAGCTTGCAGGTGACAGATCAAAAAGGATGCATCAATAGAGTGACTGCACATCATAATTTTGCTTAAGCAAAGGCAAATATTATTTACATAGAATTTTGACTATTTGAGACGAGAGCATCCTCTGAATGGAATATGGAATAAGTAGTGCGTTCGCCAAGCGTGTGCTTTGCACTCACGTCTTGCTTGCTAGACATATCACGCGAGCAAGATGCTCGCACTACAAAATAAATCAGCCAAATCGGGATACTCCCATTCGACACTTTTGGTTGGGGTCTCTATCAGATTTCTATCATTACTTCATGTTTTCGCGAAATTGAAATTTTGTGATTAGTTTTACATATTTATTATCTACCATCAAAATACAAACTCTATTGAATCTGATACATTAATAACACGTAGTTTATTGACTTGCTATTAATTACTACACGATAAAAGATATGGAATTTGACTATTATAGAAGTCATGAAGGCACCAATGCAAATACTAACCGTCAAAGTTTACTCTCCAGTGGTTGGAGACCATTGCATCGAGAATTTGACTGGAGATTTATCTGTGAACTGCTACTTAACGATACACAAGAATTAACTCAAAAAACATTGAATTTGGCAAGTAATATTGCTGATACACTGGGTCGCAACAACTATACCTGGTGGGCAAATTTATTAAATGTTGTTTCCGACAATACTCGCTACGAAGTTGAAAAATACTGGAACTATATTACGCCTGACTCTTTTGCTCCAGACTATCGTTATAAAGAGAGTCTAAGTACGGAGACACCTACCGTTCAATTTGTCAGTCGAAATAGCATTCCCATTGATTATGTTCTAAATCGACTACAAGAAATCACAATATTAAGAATATTAGATTTATTGAGCCGACCTGACATTATTACTCAGTATTATTTAGAACGGGATTTTTATTACCCTGTAGAAAAATTTGTTAGTTGGGAACGTCTAGATGTCATCCATACAGTATACGCTTATTGGTCTAAGTATGATATTTGGCTGCAAATTAACCCTTATGATCGAGGACGACGACAATACACTTTAATGGCAAAAAATCTAGCGCCACTGATCAATAAAGCGACTTATAACTTAGCAGTGATGCTGAGTGGATATCAAAGTCGTGTTGGCAAGGTTAACAGCCAATTTCCTATTCGCAGTTTTCCAGTCAATATTCAAAGCTTCACTGATACAGTACAGCAGGCAATTCTTAATCAAAAACAACTGGCAGTTTTAGTACATGGAGAACCAGGTACAGGTAAAACGGCATGGACACAAGCAGTTGCACAGGAAATTCTTGTGCCTTTAGGATATGTCATTTTTATCTTGGATCATGATGCGATCGCCAACTTTGTCCCACCAGTTTATTTAGAACGAGTTTGTATTATTATTAACGAAGCTGATAATTTAGCCCAAAATCGCGCTTCTGAAGTTGCACAATACAGTAACAAAACAGAACACGTTCTGAGTTTATTGGATGGAACGTTATATCAAAGCATCATTGATGACTCTGGAATTCAAATACAGCAAAGATTGATTATATTGATGACTTGCAACACGACAGAACGATTAGACCCAGCAATGTTACGTAAAGGTCGAGTTGATTTCATGTGTGAATTTACGCTGAAATTTGTATAGTTCCAGTCAAAATACAATAACCGCAGATGTGGACATCCTGCGATCGCCTACGTCTGCATTTCAAAACTCATCCCTGAGATATATACCTATGTAATACAATGAAACTCCATCGTTTCCAAGATCCGCATCAATTCTTTCACCAAGCAAAAGATTACCTACTTCATCACGAAGCACTGAATAACTTGCTGCTAGGACTATGTGACACTTTAATTCACAATCCTGAACGCTTCGAGCAAAAACCTTACCTAGCAACTGTGGAAATCGACAGAGATATTGTCGCAGTGGCGATGAGAATATCATCCAGAGCGTTAGTATTGTCACAGGTACAAGATTTGCAAGCAATGGAGATTATTGCCCAAGATTTGCATCTTACACAAGCATCCTTGCCAGGGGTTAATGGCCCTAGCACCTCGGCAAAAGCCTTTGCTCAAGCGTGGTGTTTCCTCATAGGTCAATCTTATCAATTAGCAATGTCTTTGTACGTGCTTCAACTAGAGCAAGTGCAGCCAATCTTCCATGTACCAGGTCATTTACGATTGGGACAACAGAGCGATCGCCAACTTTTGCTCGATTGGTACAAAGCCTTTGAAATAGAAGCGCTTGGTAGTCATGACTCAAACCCAGAACGAGCAGTTGAGCATCGTTTGCAGCAAGGTAGTGTTTACCTCTGGGAAAATGAAGTTCCAGTCTCAATGGCTTCTCTTGTTGGACGCACACCTAACGGTGCAAGAGTCAGTTTAGTGTACACACCACCAGAGGATCGAAGAAAAGGCTACGCCAGTGCTTGTGTAGCAGCATTGAGCCAGACATTACTCAACCAAGGATATCAATATTGCTTTTTATTTACTGACCAGGGCAACCCAACTTCTAACCACATTTATCAGGCAATCGGCTACCAGCCTGTAGGAGATTGGCAAAATTATTCTTTTGATTAAAAAACATCTACAACAATGCTACAACAAGACTTTGTCTCCATAACTGATGTAGAAACAGCAGCCAAAAACCTAGCTGGTGTTGCTCATCGCACTCCGGTTCTGACATCTCGAACTGTTAACAAGTACACCAAGAGTCAGGTGTTTTTTAAGTGCGAAAATTTTCAACGCACTGGATCTTTTAAATTTAGAGGTGCGTACAATGCACTCTCTCAGCTGTCGGACGAGCAAAAACAAAAGGGAGTTCTGACTTTGTCTTCGGGAAATCATGCGCAAGCGATCGCCCTTGCTGGACAACTCCTGAATATTCCCACTACCATTGTCATGCCTGATGATGCTCCTGCCGTCAAACAAGCTGCTACCCGTGGTTATGGTGCTGAAATCATTTTCTTCAATCGACAGCAAACGAACAGAGAGGAATTAGCCCAAATTCTAGCAAGAGAACAAGGTCGTATACTAGTTCACCCTTACGATTATCCTCATGTGATCGCAGGACAAGGCACGGCTGCCAAAGAGCTCATTGAGGAAGTGGGAGCCTTGGATTTGCTGTTGGTGTGTTGTGGTGGTGGCGGATTGCTTTCTGGTTCCGCCATTGCAACCAAAGCAGTTTTACCCAATTGTCGAGTCATCGGAGTAGAACCAGAACGTGCAGACGATGCAACACGCTCCTTCTACACCAAAACCTTACAAACTGTCAAAAATCCTGATACTATTGCTGACGGCGCTCGTACTCCCTGTCTCGGTAAAATCACTTTTCCACTGGTGCTGCATTACGTTGATGATATGGTAACAGTATCGGAAGAAGCAATTGTGCGCACGCTGTTCTTTTTATGGGAACGTCTAAAAATTGTCGTTGAACCAACTGGTGTATTAGCCGCAACGGCTTTACTAGAAGGTATAGTGAAGGCACCAGACGCGAGAGTTGGTGTCATTATCACGGGTGGGAATGTGGACTTAACAAAGGTTGGTCAACTATAGCAGTCCTATTTCAAATAAGGGAGACAAGGGAAGGGGGACAAGGGAAGGAGGACAAGGGGGACAAGGGAGACAAGGGGGACAAGGGAAGGAGGAATACTCTACACTATGCCCTATGCCCAATCTTCACGAATGATCGTTTATTCTCACCGACACACTTAATTGTTTATGCACGTTGTAGCATACACTGACTCTGCTGGTATTGGTGGCGCAGAAATTAGTCTTAGGCACTTGATCACAAATGTCTCTAGAGACATTGATGTGACGGTGGTTGGTACAAGTCATTTGGTAGTAGAGGCAATAGCAGCCAAAAGACCACAAGCAAAACGGGTGGTATTGCCTGCCACAGGAATTTGGTCGGTCATAGCACACCTCCAGACACTGCATCAGTTGCATCCCAATATCGTACATATAAACACTTGCACACCTTGGGAGTGTGCCACAGGTCTATTTGCCGCTCTGACTTTACCCAATACTCGTGTAGTGCGGGTGGATCAGCTACCTTTACGCACCACTGACGCCCTCAAATTGTGGCGTACTAGAGCACTCTTACTACGAGTTGATGCTCATGTGGCAGTTGGAGAAGCGAGTGCCAGACGAATGGAAGATTTTTATGCCTTGGGTCGAGATTGCGTCATTTCTATTCCCAATTGTGTGCCAGATCATGCCACTCCCAAACCCTTTTTACCAGTTGGAGAGAAATCTTTAGTGATTGGCAGTGTGGGTAGACTGGATGCGATGAAAGGTCATGACATACTGCTTCGAGCAATAGCACAACTGGAATCAGTGCGCGTTGTTATTTTGGGAGAGGGGGGACAACGTAGCGCACTGGAAAAGTTAGCGACTGAGTTAGGAATCAGCGCTCGCATTGACCTCCCTGGATGGGTAGAACATCCCCATCTCTACCTATCAAAATTTGATATTTTTGCTATGCCTTCTCGGTCTGAAGGCTTCCCTCTAGCAGTTATCGAAGCTATGCTTGCAGGACTTCCTGTTGTTGCAACTCGTGTAGGCAGTATTTCCGAAGCCGTCACAGATGGTGAGACTGGGTTGTTGGTGGATAAAAATGATGTGGACGGATTAGCAACTGCATTGCGGCGCTTGAGAGATCATCCAGAACTCCGAGTGCGTTTTGGCAAACAAGGTAGAGAGGTAGCACAGCGCAACTTTACAGTAGAAAAGATGGTGAAGCGTTACGAAGACTTATGGCAGGAATTGATAGCCAAGCCGAAAAGTCCACGGTTTTTAGTGCCACAACCGAAGGAATAGGCCGTAGGTATTATGTGCAATTGCATAATTGCCGGAAGCTAAAGTAGAAACATTTTTAGTCAATTGCCTAATGAACTGAAACTGATAACTCAGTAATTTTAAGAGAGTTGCAGGTGTAAGATGCATGTCACCAAAACATCAACTCTCAAAGCAACTGTCTATTTCTCGGATAGCTATTGTGCGATCGCTCCCAGGTTTAGGTGATTTACTTTGTACAATACCAGCCTTGAGAGCACTCAGAAAAGCTTTCCCGCAAACCCAAATCACCTTAATTGGTTTACCTTGGGCACGTTCTTTTGTAGAACGGTTTAGTCACTACCTAGATGAATTCTTAGAATTTCCTGGCTATCCAGGCATTCCAGAAGTACCGCCATGTGTTGAGAAGTTACCAAAGTTTCTGACAAGTGTCCAAGAACAATGTTTTGACTTGGCATTGCAGATGCATGGCAATGGTATTGTTAGCAATTCCTTTACTGTCTTACTTGGCGCTGCTATTAACGCGGGCTTCTATCTTCCTGGTCATTATTGTCCTCATCCAGATTACTTTCTGCCTTACCCAGATGATGAACCAGAAATATGGCGACACCTGCGCTTAATGGACTTTTTGGGAATACAACTTCAGGGGGATGATTTGGAATTTCCCTTGCAAGCAGAGGACTTTATGGCTTTGCAACAACTAGGTATTGGAGATAGCAGAAAGTCTGGGAGAGAGACATCTTTTGTTTGCATTCATCCTGGTGCAAGTGTGTCAGAGAAACGTTGGTCTTTGGAAAACTTTGCAATTGTTGCTGATGCAATCGCAGCTTGGGGTTTTCAAATAGTACTGACTGGGACTAAATCCGAGACAAATCTTACTCAATCCATAGCAAAGATGATGCATTCCCAGCCAATTGATTTGGCTGGACAAACTAGCTTGGGTGCAATGGCAGCCCTTTTAAGTCAGGCTTGTCTACTCATTTGTAACGATACTGGTGTATCCCATTTGGCGGCTGCTTTACAAATCAAAAGTGTTGTGATTTTCACTAACTCTCCCGTGTATCGCTGGGCACCATTGAATCGTCAGCTTCATCGCTCATTAAGTCCAAAGCAATTTGTATCTGTGGAAAAATCTGGAGCTTGTGATCTTCCTGTGACACCAGAAATGGTCATTTCTCAGGTAGAAGAACTGCTGCAAAAGGAGGTTGTCAATGTTACCTGATGGTTGGGAAAACATACACCGAATTTTGGTGATCCATCTAGGGAATTGGCAAAACTTCGTGCAGACAATTCCTGCACTCAAAAAGTTGCACCAATTCTTACCAGAGGCGGGGATCACTCTCATGGTTTCCCATAGCACTCAACACTCAGGTTTACAAATACCTTGGGCAGATGATGTATGGGTGTATGAAGATGCTGAGTGTCAATTCAAAAATGCTGAGTGTGAATTGGCTTTGATTGCAAAACTTCATCAATGTGCTTTTGATGCATCCATCATATTCACAAATCCTGGAGAGTCACCATACTCCCTCGCTTACATCTGCTATTTGGCAGGCATTCCGATTCGTATCGGTCAATCGCAAGAGTTTGGTGGTAGTGTTCTTTCTCAATGGGTGAAAGCGAAAGCTATGTTGAACTCCACAGACCATCACCTCTTCTTAGTTGAATCAATTACACGTACTAAAGTGCTTACTACATTAATGAGACAAACCAATAGTTAAGAACTACAAATCGCTTGTTTTCTGCTTATGCCCTATGCCCCATACCCTATGCCTCATCGACCATTACGCATCCTCACCTGGCACATTCACGGTAGCTATCTCTACTACTTAACTCAAAGTCATCATGAATTTTATCTACCTGTGAAACCAGGACGACCTGAAGGTTATGGTGGTCGTTTGAGTGGTTTCTTCTGGTCAGATAACGTTCATGATGTTCCAGCCGATGAGGTAAAAAATCTCGATTTTGACTGCATTTTGTTTCAGTCAAAGCAAAATTATTTAGAAGACCAGTATGAGATTCTCTCAAAATCACAACAACAACTGCCTCGCATTTACCTAGAACACGACCCACCGCGAGAACATCCAACTGACACCAAGCATATTGTTGACGACCCAAATGTTTTGCTGGTTCATGTGACGCACTTTAACCAGCTGATGTGGAATAACAATCGCACCCCAACTCGTGTCATTGAACATGGTGTGATCGTACCCGAAGGTATCCGCTATACCGGAGATTTGGAAATGGGACTAGTGGTGGTGAATGGTTTGCGATCGCGTGGTCGGCGTTTGGGCTGTGATGTATTTGAACGTGTCTGCAAAGAAATCCCCCTAGATTTGGTTGGTTATGGTTCCGAAGAACTCGGTGGACTCGGCGAGATACCACATCACCAGCTGCCAGCATTTGCTTCACATTACCGCTTTTTCTTTAACCCTATCCGCTACACCAGCTTAGGACTTGCTGTATGTGAAGCGATGAGTGTGGGTTTACCAATCATTGGACTTGCAACTGCAGAAATGGTCACAGTCGTGGAAAACGGCGTTTCTGGCTATATCAGTACAAATATAGAAGACTTAATTTTCAGAATGCGTCAACTTTTAAACAACCAAACCCATGCTCAAAAGTTGAGTAAAGGTGCTCTAGAAAAAGCACACAAACGTTTTAATATCGAACGCTTTGCTTATGATTGGGACAAAATATTCAAATTTGTCACAGACATGAATCAATCTTTAATTTCAAATTTTTATAATGACTAAATTTATTGCTCTAATTAGTGAACATGCATCACCCATAGGTACTTTCGGGGGTGTAGATAGCGGTGGTCAAAATGTGTATGTGGGACAGCTCGCTAAACATTTAGTTGGCTTGGGCTACAAAGTCGATATTTTTACGAGACGAGACAATAAAGAACTACCAGAAATCATCCAATGGATAGAGCAAATTCAGGTGATTAATGTACCCGCTGGACCTCCTGAATACGTTCGAAAAGAAGACATGCTGCCGTACATGGAAGAATTTACAGCCTATGTTCTGAATTTTTGTCGAGACTCTTATAACAGACCAAAATACGACTTAATCCATGCCAATTTTTGGATGTCAGCATTAGTAGCGGCAGAAATAAAGCGAGTTTTGAACATACCTTTTGTTGTCACATTTCATGCTCTCGGTCGTGTGCGTCGCTTCTGGCAAGGTGATGCAGATGAATTCCCAGATGAACGCTTTGTGATTGAAGAAAACATTGTTGCTAAGGCTGACCATATCATTGCTGAATGTCCTCAAGATCAGCAAGACTTGTTGTGTCTTTATAATGCCAAAAAAGAGAAAATCACAAATATTCCCTGTGGATTTGATACGGCAGAATTCTGGCAAGTAGATCAAACGACAGCCCGTAAAATGCTTGGTTTACCCCTTGATGAAAATCTCATCCTCAATCTGGGAAGGTTAGTGCCTCGTAAAGGTGTTGATACAATAATTCGTGCTTTTGGATGCCTTTTAAGAGAGTACCGCATCCCAACAAAGCTGCTGATTGTTGGGGGTGAATCAGAAGAAGCAGACCCCCACCTCACACCAGAAATACGTCGTTTGCAAGCTATTGCGTGTGAAGAAGGTGTTGAGTCTCTCGTGACTTTTGTTGGACGTCGTAAGCGGGAAGTCCTGAAGTATTATTACAGTGCTTCTGATGTTTTTGTAACAACTCCTTGGTATGAGCCATTTGGAATTACGCCTGTAGAGGCAATGGCTTGTGGAACGCCTGTGATTGGTTCTAAAGTTGGTGGAGTTAAGTTTACTGTCCAAGATGGTGAAACTGGGTATCTTGTACCACCCAATGATCCTGATGCCATTGCGGAACGAATTGCCTACCTCTACAAAAATCCTGAAGTACGTCATTGCCTAAAGCGTCAAGCAATACAACGTGCACATCAGATGTTCACTTGGAAACAGGTAACATGTGCTATTGCTGCTCTCTATGAGAAAGTTATAGCTCAAGCCCAACAAAACAAGTGGACACTCAAAGGAAAAGAGGAGGAACTCTTACAAAGAGTTTCCCACAGTGCATTGTTAGTTAGCACTGAACGAAACACGACTTTCAAAGTGTCTGCAACGGAAAAAACTTTGGTCTCCACTCCTCCTGAAGGGTATAACTTTGCGAGAGTCCCTGAGTGTGAGGAAAAAGATTATGAGTATATCAACGAATTGGCAGCAGATTTTCACATCTCCCCACCGTCTCATCCACCCCCATCGTTCAACTTGATCAATGACAGCTTTGCAACTGCAATTTCAGCAATGGAGAAATCTCGGCAAATTCTTGCACCTGTAATTGTAGCAGCAGCGGCAATGATGAGCACTTGTTTTGCTTTGGGTGGGAAGGTGCTTGTCTGTGGTAACGGCGGAAGTGCAGCAGATGCACAACATTTTGCTGCAGAATTTGTAGGTAAACTTTGTACACATAATCGACCAGGACTACCCGTAATGTCCCTAACAGCAGACTCTTCTTTTCTAACTGCTTGGTCGAATGATGTGGGATATGAGTATGTGTTCTCTCGACAAGTAGAAACTTTCGGTAAACCGGGAGACGTGTTATTTGGTATCAGTACCAGCGGGCGATCGCGCAATCTCATTGAAGCATTCAAAACAGCACGTAATGCCCCTATCAAAACGATCGCTTTACTTGGTGGTGATGGTGGAGACTTACTTCCACTAGCAGATTTAGCTATCGTTATTCCCGTAAGCAACACTCAACGCATTCAAGAAGTGCAACATCTAGTACTGCACATTTTGTGTGAACTGGTTGAAGCGCAAGTGGAACAGTAAACAGTCATCAAGCTAATAACTAATAACAACAAGGGCAATAATTATGACAGAACTCAAAAACAAGGTGGTTTTGGTGACAGGAGGCGGACGTGGGTTAGGTGAAGCCGTGAGTCACACTTTAGCCTTAGCTGGTGCCAGCATTGTTGTGGCAGATATCCGAGGTGAGTTGGCGCAAAAAGTGGCTGGAGACATTCAATCCAAAAACTTGCAGGCCATGCCATTAGTCTTGGATGTTACCGATGAAACACAAGCAGAAACGGCTATTAATAAGATAGTCTCTCAATATGGACGCTTAGATGCTCTCATCAACAATGCTGGAACAGATGTCACCGTCTCAATTGAAGAACTTTCCATTCAAGATTGGGATCGAATTCTTGCAGTTAATCTCCGTGCTCCCTTTATCTTGTCAAAGTTCGCGTTGCCTGTGATGAAAAAGCAAGGCAGTGGTTATATTATTAACATTTCTTCCACTGCTGCAAAGCGTGCTTGGGCGAATGCTTCAGCTTATCATGCCAGCAAATGGGGTCTTTTGGGTTTTAGTCATGCCCTACATGTAGAGGCACGTCCATACAATGTCAAAGTGACAGCTTTGGTTGCTGGGGGAATGCAAACACCATTTTTATTAGACCGATTCCCAGATATTGATGTCAGCAAATTGCAAGACCCCAAAAATGTTGCAGAAACCATTCGATTTTTGCTGTCTTCTCCAGAAGGAACAGTGATCCCTGAAATGATGGTTTTGCCATTAGCTGAAAGTTCCTGGCCCTAATTGTTATTTGTAATTACAAATTGTTTCGACCAATGACTCATCAGGCAATATTCCTGGATAAGGACGGAACTCTAATTCAGGATGTTCCATACAATGTGAACCCCAATTTGATTCAATTAACGCCAGGTGCGATCGCCGGATTAAAGATACTGCAAACATTGGACTACAAATTGATTGTCATTAGCAATCAATCGGGTATAGCACGAGGTTACTTTGCTGAATCTGATTTAGCAATCCTAAAAGATTACCTGTTTCAACTTTTATTAGAGCAAGGCGTAACACTCGATGATTTTTACTACTGTCCCCATTCTGCAGATGGAGTAGTCCCAGAATATGCAATCACTTGTGAGTGTCGTAAACCCAAACCCGGATTAATTTTGCAAGCAGCTTATAAACATAATATTGATTTGCAAAATTCTTGGTTTATTGGTGACATCCTGAATGATGTTGAAGCAGGTCATAGTGCTGGTTGTAAAACAATTCTCATTAACAATGGCAATGAGACTGAATGGTATTTTTCCCCCATGCGAATTCCAGATTACGTTGTGACTGACTTAGAACAAGCAGCACAAATCGTTGAATCAGTTATCAGTTATGCATGACAATACTTTTAACTTATCGCACTTAGATTGGTTGTTAAATGCCATTGCTAATTTGAATGTCATCGTCATAGGTGACGCAATCTTAGATTGCTATTTAGAAGGATATAGCGATCGCATGTGTCCAGAAGCGCCTGCTCCAATCGTGAATGTAACTCATAAAGAGTATTTTCCAGGAGGAGCAGCTAATACCGCTGTTAATGTCCGTAGTCTTGGCGGTCATGTGACTTTTCTATCAGTTATTGGAGATGACTGGGAGGGTTCTTTACTACAGCAAGTACTTTTACAATTTGGTGTTTCCTCAAACTATCTGATGGTTGAACCAGGTAGATACACATTGGCGAAACAAAGGGTGAAAGCGGCTTCACAAATACTAGTAAGATTTGATTCGGGTATTACAAATACTATTCGTAAAAACACTGAGCAAGCTCTGATTGAAGAACTTGAGCGTAGATATCCAGAATGTGATGCGGTGATAGTGTCTGACTATAGCTATGGAGTTTTGAGCGACAAAGTTATTCAAGCCTTGTCTCAACTGCAAGCAAGTCACAATCGTGTCTTAGTTGTTGATGCTAAAAATCTTATTGCCTACCGTCACCTTGATATCACTGCGGTTAAACCAAACTACAATCAGGCGTTGCAATTACTGAATATCCCTTCTCTATCGCATCTTTGTAAGGAAGGCAAGCAGAACATTAAATCTCGTGTTGAGCAAATCCTACTATATAGAGATCAAATACTCGACCTTACCGGGGCAAAAATTGCTGCTGTTACCCTCGATGCTGAAGGTGGAATAATTCTTGAAAGAAACTCTCAACCATATCGTACATACACGAAACCTACAACTCAATCACGGACTTCCGGTGCGGGAGATACATTCACAAGTGCTCTAACCCTTGCTTTAGCCGCTGGTGCGACAACATCATTGGCAGCGGATTTTGCTGCTACTGCTGCTGTTGTGGTTGTGGAGAAAGAGGGCACAACTGCTTGTTTTGCATCAGAACTGCGTGAATTTCTCGTTCATCAAAAGGTAGAAGATAATGGCTACTTGGCATTCTGCTGAAAATATTCTGTGCATTAGACTGGACACAATTGGCGATGTGTTAATGACTACACCAGCAATCCATGCTCTGAAAGTCTCAAATCCTCGCCGTCGGATCACTCTGCTCACTTCCTCTGCAGGTGCATCTGTTGCTTCCCTCGTGCCAGATATTGATGAAGTCATAATTTATGGTGCACCTTGGCTAAAAGCAACAGCACCGCGACTCAACAGCCGTCCTGAATACGAGATGGTAGAACATTTACGGCAGTTAAATTTTGATGGTGCTGTCATTTTCACTGTCTATAGTCAAAACCCCCTACCTTCAGCCTTTCTATGCTACTTGGCAGATATTCCTTTACGACTCGCGCACTGTCATGAAAACCCTTATCAGTTACTAACAGATTGGGTAAAAGACCCAGAACCAGAAAACTTTGTTCGTCATGAAGTGCGTCGTCAATTAGACTTGGTGGCAACAATCGGCTGCTACACAAAGGATGAAAGATTGTCTTTACCTGTAACAGCAAAAGCTTTAACGATAGTAGACGGCATTCTCCGAAAACTTGGTGTTGAAAAACAGCGTCCCTTAGTGGTGATTCATGCGGGTGCAACAGCCGCTGCACGGCGCTATTCACCAGAAAAATTTGCTCTAGTTGCCCAAACTTTGGTTGTGGATATGGGTATGCAAGTTATTTTCACAGGGACTGAATTAGAACAAGAACTGGTGGACCAAATACAAAGGATGATGAAAACGAATGATTTAACTCAGAATAGTCAAGGTATCTCATCTGGTGGGAAATTTTATTCGCTTGTGGGATGCCTTAACCTGAGTGAATTAGCAGCTCTTTTGAAACTTTCTTCTCTGTTGATTTCTAACAACACTGGTCCTGTTCACATTGCCGCTGCTGTTGGTACACCAGTTGTGGATTTGTATGCACTCACTAATCCTCAGCACACTCCTTGGAGTGTACCTCATCGTGTGCTGTTCCACGATGTACCCTGTAAATATTGTTATAAGAGTATCTGCCCTGAAGGACATCATCAATGTCTAAATCTCGTCACACCAGAGAGTGTGGTGAATGCTGCATGTGAATTGCTGTCGGGTACGCAACCTAAAGAGGAAATGATAGTTGGAGCAAAGCAACTTGACTATTGATATTCTCATTCCCACTTATAATCGTCCAGGGGCTTTAGCTGTCACTCTCACCAGTTTGATAGCTCAGACTTACCAAGATTTTCGTATTATTATTTCTGACCAAACTGAAGACAGCAACCCTGTAGAAACTGGTGAAGTCCAAGCAGTTTTACGAGTGCTTCGTGCTCATGGTCATCAAGTAGAAACTCACAAACACTTACCTCGACGAGGTATTGCAGAACAAAGACAATTTCTGCTCATGCAAGCAACTGCTCCCTATGTGCTTTTCCTTGATGATGACTTAATTTTAGAACCCTATGTGGTTGAACAAATGCTGACAGCTCTTAAAGAAGAAAGCTGTGGTTTTGTTGGTAGTGCTGTCATTGGACTTAGCTTTATTGATGATATCCGTCCACAGGAACAAAAAATTGAATTTTGGGAAGGACAAGTTCAACCGGAGATTGTCAAACCTGAAACTCCAGAATGGGAACGCTGGCGTTTACATAACGCTGCCAATATCTACCATCTCCAGCAGCGTCTGAATTTAACCCCGGATCAATCGCGCAAGTACCACGTCGCTTGGGTAGGTGGCTGCGTTATGTATGACACTGCTAAACTTCACAGCATCGGTGGCTACTTATTTTGGCAAGAACTTCCACCAGAACATTGCGGCGAAGATGTTTTAGTACAACTGCGACTAATGGCCTCCTACGGTGGTTGCGGAATAATTCCCTCTGGTGTCTATCATCAGGAATTACCAACAACGATTGTTAATCGTGCGGTGCCTGCGGATAAGTGTGTATCAATCTTGCAAATAAATGCGCCAGATGAAAAGTGTAGTAGGGTCGGCTCGCCCCGAACTTAACGCCTGTGGACAAGTTGCAGCCGACTGCCTTGGTTGAAGCAGGAAATATTGACCGATGTCAAATGATGTCTAGTAAATATGGAGCAGATGGGTAAGATTTTATTTGTAGAGTTACTGGGTGGAATTGGTGATATTTTGATTGCTCTGGCTGCTATACAAGCGCTTGGGCGATCATATTTAGCAGATGATCTCACAATTTTAACTTTTCCGCCAGGAGGTGAATTGTTAGAAACAGATTCACTTATCAATCGAGTGATTTATGCTCAGCCTGGTAAGGCAAAACAATCAGTTATTGACTTATTGAGTTGTGAACGTTTTGATTTGATTGTTTCAGATACGAATTACGACGATATTGATAAAGTTATTCAAAACAGTGGTGCGTCGCGGATAGTGACCAATTTGTGGCGACAGCCTCCAGAGGATGAAAGGGTAGGCGATCGCTTTGTCAAAATTCTCCTAGCAGAAGGTTTAATCAATCCAGATACGATTAAACCTGCACAACTGCACCTTACACCAGATGAGCTTAGCAAAGCACAACAGCAATTGAGCCATCTTCCCCGTCCTCTTGTCTTTTTGTGTCCTGATGCAGGGATGGCGATTAAGCAGTGGTCTGAAATTAACTTTATTCATTTGGGTTGGAGTTTACAGCAGCGTTGGGGTGGAACTGTCATTGTTCCCATTGGTTCTAGTGTTAATCAGGCAACAAATATTGCTAAAGGAATTGGTGGAAATGCACGAATTTTTCCTCGTGGTAAGTTGCGAGATTTGGCAAGTGCTTTAAGTTTTGCTGATTTAGTGGTGGCAGCTGATACTGGTCCTGCTCGAATTGCCGCTGCAGTTAATGTGCCAACAATCACTTTATTTGGACCTTCGTGGCATGGACGTTATGGTCAACCACCACCTCATGTGAACTTGCAAGGGTATCCAGATTGCCCTGACCGAATCACCAGTAATTTTACTGAGCAAGTGTGTTGGTATTCTGGTGTTTGCCCTTTGGATAAGGGTTGGCAAAGTTGCATGGAAGGAATTTCGGTGGATGAGGTTTTAGGGGTTGTGGAGAGGTTTTTGGGAATGGGAAGTGGGGAATAGGGAATGGGGTATGAGGTAGAAAGGGAGGGACTATGAATTATGACGAATTAGCGATGGGAGCAAAGGTTAATATCTTAGTCATGCGGCTTGATAATATTGGCGATGTGATTATGACTAGTCCTGTCTTACGGGCAATTAAGGAGAATCTGCCTGAATGCCGTTTGACGTTAATGGCAAGTCCGGGGGGGGCACAAGCAGCAGAATTGTTACCTTGGGTGAACGAGGTTCTAACTTGGAGGGTGCTTTGGCAAGATTTAGGGAAATTAGATTTTGATCCAGCACGGGAATGGGAATTGGTAGAGGTTTTGAAAGCTGGTAAGTTTGATGCGGCGATCATTTTAACAAGCTTCAGTCAGAGTCCTCATCCAGCTGCTTTTTTATGTTATTTGGCTAATATACCCTTACGATTGGGAGAATCTAAAGAATGCGGTCAGGGTGTACTCACACTGGAGGTACCAGCAGCACCTGATGAAATTCATCAAGTCGAGAGAAATTTGCGATTGATTGAGGCGGCGGGTTTTCAGGTGGGCGATCGCAATCTCTGTATCCAGATTCCAGAAGCTGCAAAACAAGAAGCTTTAACGTTGTTAATGCAGAGTGAGAATTATCAATCTACTTCCTATTTGTTACTCAATCCCTGGACAAGTTGCCAATCAAGGAATTATGACTCGCAGCGCTTTGCTATTGCTGCCCGTCAGATAGCAGAACTCACACAAATGCCTGTCGTGGTTACGGGCGTAGAAAAAGACCAAAGCAAGAGTGCATCTTTGTTGTCAATATTAGGTGAATATGCCATTGACCTAATTGGCAAAACAACTCTTTCTCAATTAGCAGCACTCATTAGTGATGCAGAATTAGTGCTAACTAATAATACCTCAACGATGCATATAGCAGATGCTACTCAAACACCTACTGTTGTGATGTTTGCCGGAACTGAACTTAAGTCACAATGGCAACCACGTAGTGGTCATTCCTATTTGCTGAATCGTCCTACTGCGTGTAGTCCATGCTACGCTTTCACCTGTCCCTACAATTTGGAATGTCTAGATATTCCACCAGAAGAAGTCGTAGCCTCCAGCCTACGTTTGCTTAAAGAAAAACAATGTTAATGTCCATGTCCGATGCGCTATGCCCTATGCCCAACCTTAACGAATAATCGTCTATTCTCACCAAGTTAGTTATGATTCGCGTTGCTATCATTGCTGGCAGTTATGAACCTAAGCATTGTGGTGTTGCTCATTACACTGCACATTTGCGGGAGACTATGAGCCAGCAGAGTATCCAGTCTATTGTTCTCACAACTCACGCAGCTGCAAAAGAGGCGAATAGTTCCGATATCAAGGGTGTCGTCAAAAATTGGCAATTTGCTGATTTGATGTCTTTGATGCAAGCCATACATTCAACTGATGTTGACATTTTGCATATTCAACACGCTGCTGGAACGTATGGGTTTGAGCGTGCCATCTTTTTTTTACCGTTACTTCTCAAAGGCACTGGCTATAGAAAGCCAATAGTGACAACGGTGCATGAATATGGCTGGTGGGAATGGCAACCCAAAAATATACCGCCTCAGTTTCTCGAATGGTTAAAGATGTGGGGACAAAATCACGGTTGGTGGGATAGAGAAGATGGATTTTTACTCACTTTGAGCAATGCAATAATTACAACCAACGCTGAAGCAGAAAAAGTTATTCACCAACGTTTACCACAACTCAGGCAGCGAGTTTTTAGTATCCCTATTGCTGCAAATGTTGAGGTTACACCTACTGATCCAACTGCAGCACATCAGCAATTGCGGAAAATATGTCAGTGGGATCTAAACACAGTTGTTATTGTCTTTTTTGGTTTTCTTCATCCAGTGAAAGGCTTGGAAACACTCTTAAGAGCATTTCAAAAAGTTGTGACAACTCATCCACAGGCACGACTTTTATTAATTGGTGGTGTAGAAAGTTTAGCTTTGCCCCAGGAAGAAGCAAAACGCTATTGGGATAAACTCCACTTTTTGGCTAGGGAATTGGAGTTAAGCAACAAGGTTCACTTTACAGGCTACCTGAATGCTGAGACTGCCTCAGAGTATCTAGCTGGTAGCGATATTGGCGTGTTACCTTTCAACCACGGATTAACTATGAAAAGCGGTTCACTGCTCACTTTATTAGCCCATAATTTACCTGTCGTTGGCACACAACATCACATAAGCTGCTGCGCAGCTTGATTGTATAATGTAATATTAAGTAACTAAGCCTTCGTCAACTACATATGCCAGCGAAAAACCATCTTTCTCAAGAACAGAAGGAACGG
>JAJPJF010000277.1 GCA_021324415.1 Nostocales cyanobacterium Centralia_MAG_434 | reverse complement strand
GTATGGAAGTCATGCACGAGCGCAATGCTCACAACTTCCCTCTCGACTTGGCTGCAGGTGAAGCTGCTCCTGTTGCTCTCTCTGCTCCTGCTATCAACGGCTAGTAATTGTTGAACAGGTTTAGAAATCTAGCCTTGCTAAATTGAAATAAGACAAAGCACCCTCCATTAGTAGAGGGTGCTTTTTGGCTTCTCTACAATTAAGTTTCTATAGAACTCAACCCTTAAGTATGAAGAAAGACGACGGTACAATCAAACTTGACCAGTTTTTAAAGTTGGTGGGTGTAGCAACAACAGGTGGTCAAGCCAAGCTGATGATTCAGGATGGTCATGTAAAGGTCAATGGCTCCCTGGAAACTCGACGAGGGCGGAAATTAGTTTCGGGAAATACGGTGACGGTGGGAGAACAAACTTTTGAAGTCGAGTTATAGAAAATTTTTGTCATTCCTAAACATTTAAATACACCTATATTGTGGTTCGGTCATCATCATTACCTCAGTGATAAAAACCGAATTTACACTATATTCATCCAGCAATAATATAAGAACAAAGCAAGGATTTAACTCCTGCATTGGTTGAAGACAACAATAAGACTTATACGAGGGAGAATAAGGTATGTTTGTTCGTTACAACCCATGGCAAGAAATCAATACATTACAACGTCAAATCAACCGTTTGTTTGAAGATACAGTATCACCATCCACAATAGAAAGAGACTCTGCTAAAGTTCCTGCAGCGGAAATTCATGAAACAGCAGATGCTATTCATTTGAAGGTAGAACTTCCAGGTATAGAAGCAAAAGATTTAGATATACAAGTAACAGAAAACGCAGTGGCTGTGACTGCTGAGCGCAGATCTGAAGTTAGGGCTGAAGAAAAAGGTGTTACTCGCACTGAATTCTACTATGGTAAATTCCACCGCGTGATTCCTTTATCTGCTCGGATTGAGAACACCAATGTCACTGCAGAATACAAAGATGGTATTTTGAATTTAAGACTGCCTAAGGCTACTGAAGAAAAGAACAAAGTCGTTAAAGTTAACATACAATAAGTTATTTTCTAAAGTCTTGTTGTGATTAAACTTTTCTGCAATAAGCAAGTATCACAACTCGCTCGAATGTTGTAGACATGAAAAGTCTCAGAATCCCGGTTTCTTAAAGAAACCGGGATTCTCGTTTCTTATCCCTCTTCATAAGAAACCAGATTTTACAATTAATGTATTCTTTTTTACAGAAAAAACGGGTGTAGGTGGTAAGTGTGGGGTGTAGGGGTAAAAAGAAATTCTTGAAGAAAATTACCCTAGACCCTACACCCTATACCCCACACCCTTATTAACAAAAATAGTTGCTTGTAACAATACTTACCCCAAATCTATATTAGGGAGTAGATTAGAACCTTACTATTGTTAGAATACGTGGTACTCCTGATCTAGGATTATATTTTTGTATTGCAAAATTTTAATCTCATAGCACTTAAGCTAGTCTTGAATGGTCGATAAGTGCTTAAATAAGGCCTCAAACTTTGGTGTGATTACGCAATCGCTCTTTTTGTACATAAGGCAAAGCTTACCTATCTGCAACTAGGCAAGTTAAATTTGTTAATTTTAAAACTAAGTTGAGCTATACCCTTGACATAGTTTGTAACAGTAGTAAAATCTACTCAATTAACAGGCATCAGGGCTATGAGAGATAAATTGAGGAGAATGTAATTATTCTCCGGGCTGAGACTCGGCATCTACCGGAATGTGCAGTTCTGGGCTAACATTATGAATTAGCGATGCCATTAATTGGTAATCGATGTTGAATTTCTGAAATTTTATGGACCAAAGTCCACAAGACGGCAGTACTAACCTCCTCTAAGCTGGTGAGCTTGTCTCCCAGCGCGGGGGAGACCATAGGAGGTTTTATGCTTACACAGGCGCATGATGTTTGCAATTCAATTGTTGATATTGCTGACTTAAATCAATTGAAATGCGATTTAAATCGTTTACAACCAGTTGATGTTGGGGAGTATATTGCAAAATTACCTCAACAAGAACGGGCGATTAAATTCCGCTTACTTAACAAACAACACGCTATAGATGTTTTTGAGTATTTGCCTCCAGAAGTGCAAAAGGAACTGATCAACTCTTTGCATGATGTTCAGGTTGCACAAATTGTTGAGGCAATGAGTCCTGATGAACGGGCAGAATTATTTGATGAATTGCCGGCAGGAGTCGTGAAATGGCTATTGCAAGAACTGAGTCCAGAACAACGACAAGCAACGGCAACAATTCTCGGCTATCCCGAAGGTACGGCGGGAAGATTAATGACCACAGAATATGTCTGGTTACGAGAGGGACTGACTGTGGGGGAAGCTTTACGGAAAATCCGCCGTCAGGACGAAGATAAAGAAACGATTTACTACGCCTACGTGACAAACGACAAGCGTCAGTTAGTGAGTGTTGTTACACTCCGGCAGTTATTGTTTACTATTCCTAACGCCAAGATCAAAGATATTGCCAGCGATCGCGTCGTTAAGGTGAAAACCGAAACGCCTCAAGAAGAAGTCGCACGACTCATGAAGCGCTATGACTTATTGGCAATTCCCGTAGTTGATCGCGAAGACCGACTAGTAGGTATTATCACTATTGATGATGTGGTGGATATTCTGGAAGAAGAAGCCACAGAAGAGATCCAAAAATTGGTAGGTGTCAGTGGTGGAGACGAAGCCGTTCTTTCACCACCAATGCTGACGATTCGCAAGCGTCTACCATGGCTACTCGGGATTATGTTGCTGTATATCGCGGCTTCAAGTGCGATCGCGCCCTTTCAGCCAACAATTTCTATGGTGCCAGTGCTAGCCGTAATTATGCCCTTGTTTTCTAATACAGGTGGTACTGTTGGTATTCAAGCTTTAACAGTAACAATTCGTGGATTGAGTGTGGGAGAAATCACTCCTCGGGATACTCTGAAAATTCTTCGCAAGGAACTGATGGCTGGACTGGGAATAGCCATCGCATTAGGTATAACAATGGGTCTTCTGTCATTGATTTGGGCACCTCCGTCAGAACGCTGGGTGGCTTTAGTTGCTGCAGTGGTTATGGCAACAAACACTCTTGTAGCTGTCTCACTGGGCACTCTACTACCCATGGGCCTAAAATGTTTGAAGCTAGACCCAGCTTTGATGAGTGGACCGTTAGTCACAACAATGCTGGATGCGATTGGATTTATGGTTTTTCTATCAATGATTTTTGTGGCTTTGAACGTTTTACATCTACAACACTGAACGAGTCTCATTAAGAAGCAGCCAGATGTAAGAACTCATGTACTCATTCAGTGTTCTTTCTGGCTGATGAAACGTTCATAATAACCAAATCAGGAGAAATGTGTGAATTGTCTGCTTCATCTATAGACTATTAATTTTTGATAGTCATCTTAAAATTTCAGACATACTGATATCTTGCACCTAAAAAACTGGGTTTCTAGATCAAAATTGAGGATTTCACAATTAGTCAATCTCAACCCACCTGGTTTCTACACCATTTCACAAACTCCTTGATAAAAATTCCCCCTTGTCTTCCTTGTCCCCCTTCCCTTGTCCCCCTTGTCCTCCTTCCCTTGTCTTCCTTGTCCTCCTTCCCTTGTCTCCCTTCCAGTTCAAGATGTGAATATACCAATTTCTACTCTGATGGAATACAACATTGTGTAAGGGCGAATGATAGTTCACCCCCACATGTGTAACTCACTCAGTCAAAAACTGCTAGCAAAATAGGGTGGTATCATTTCCTTTGCATGTGGAAATTAACAAACTTCAACAGACAGCAAAACTTCTGTCTCGACATAAAAATTTGACAGCTATTTTATGCCTACTACGACTACAACTACTACAACGCCTACTACGACTACAACTACTTGGACTCGTCACCATATTCTTTCCCTCGCTGACTTCACCAACTTTGAATACAACACAGTTTTGCAAACTGCGGCAAGTTTTCAAGAGGTTCTATCACGACGGACCAAAAAAGTACCTACATTGCAGGGACAGGTGGTAGCACATCTATTTTTTGAGCCATCTACCCGCACTCGTAGCAGTTTTGAACTAGCAGCTAAACGTCTCTCAGCAGATACGCTGACCTTAACTTCAGCAACTTCTTCAATCACAAAGGGAGAAACTATTCTCGACACAGCAAAAACATATTTGGCGATGGGAACTGATATCATGGTGATTCGCCATCGAGAAGCAGGAGTACCGCATGCGATCGCCCAAGAAATGGATCGTTTAGGTGTACGAGTCAGCATCCTCAATGCTGGTGATGGTCAGCATGAACATCCTTCTCAAGCGTTACTAGACTTATTTACTATTTCTACTCTTCTTGATCCAGATCATCCTCGGATAGAACTTTTAAAAGATAAAAAAATAGCTATTGTTGGAGACATTCTCCACTCACGGGTAGCACGATCAAATATATGGAGCTTAACAGCAAGTGGTGCTGAAGTGCATCTATCTGCACCACCTACTTTACTGCCTAAATGGTTTGCAGACTATGGTAAAGATAGACCAGGCAAATTATTTCTTCATTGGCAGCTAGAACCAGCGTTACAAGATGCTGATTTTGTTATGACTTTGCGCTTACAAAAAGAACGCATGACTGCCAATTTATTACCTTCGTTACGGGAATATCATCAGCTATTTGGCATTACACATTCCAGGCTACAGATGTGCAAACCAAATGTAAAAGTTTTGCATCCTGGTCCTGCTAACCGTGGTGTCGAAATCAACTCTGAATTAATGGATGATCCAAAATTTAGCCTCATTCAAACGCAAGTTGCTAGTGGTGTTGCAGTTCGTATGGCATTGTTGTATTTGATAGGCAGCGGTAAAGTTTAGATAAACTTCCTCAAGCATATCAACTGCGTTAATTGCCAATTCAGCTTTTTATAGAACTCCAAAGCAGGTTTATTATTCTGATCAGCCAGCAGTTGAATGCGTTCAATGCCCTGATTCGCACACCACTCCTCTACAAAACTTAACAGCTTTTTGCCGATACCTTGACCTTGAAACGGCTGTTGAATAACGACATCTTCCACCCAAGCACTTCTACCACCTTCAGCAGACGACACCACAGTTTGAACTGAGCACATCCCAACAATATTCTTATCAACTTCAGCCACCACAACACAACGTGTGTCGGGATCTGTCAACATCATCGCCAACCCTCGACGGTGTTTTGTCGCATTGAATGTAAAATCTTCCTCAATCGAAAATAACAATTCCAACAAATTAACCAGTTCCTCAAGGTCAGAAGCAGTAGCCTTTCTGATCACAACTGTTGTATTCATAAGCTAAGTAGGGTGTGGGGTGTAGGGTGTGGGGTGTGGGGTGTGGGGTGTGGGGTGTGGGGCATAGAGTTTTCCCCTCTGCTTCCTTGTCCCCCTTGTCCCCCTTGTCCCCCTTGTCCTCCTTGTCCTCCTTGTCCTCCTTCCCTTGTCCCCCTTCCCTTGTCTCCCCAAAGTCATATGCACAACTTAGAACAATTCGGCAACAATGAAAACTTGTACCTTCCCATACAGTATTATCAGGTTTTATGCCGCAATACTTCGGACAACTAGAAACAATTGAGCAGCCTTGGTCAATCCTTGGTCCTGTACAAGATACACAACAGGGCGATCGCCATATCCGCTTCAACTGTGGTGACTCCTGTTTGGTTATCAGTGTGCTAGCAGCGAACTTAATGCGGGTACGCATGACACCTACTGGTTCATTGCTTCCCCGCCGGTCATGGGCAGTAACACGAGCTGATGAAGAGTGGTCTAGTGTAACGTTTGAGATTCGAGAAAAAGTAGATGCTATCGAAATTCAAACAGAACAACTCCGCATTCTTGTTAATCGCAACCCCTGCCGTATCGAGTGTTTCGACCCAGCAGGACAACCTTTTGCTCAGGATGCAGACCCAGGAATGGGCTGGCGGACTGGTAGTATTGCTGGGTGGAAACGGATTGAAGCAGAAGAGCATTTCTATGGCTTTGGTGAACCTACAGGCTTGCTAGATCAGCGCTCTAAAGTCAGAACCAACTGGACTGTTGATGCCTTAGACTACGGTATCCTGACAGACAATATGTATCAAGCAATTCCCTTTTTCATCGCGTTGCGACCAGGAGTAGGGTACGGGATTTTCTTCAACACGACTTTTTGGAGCCAGTTCGATTTAGGTGCAAAGCAACCTGGTATTTGGCAGATGGAGACGCGGGGTAGCGAACTCGACTATTACATTATTTACGGTCCTGAACCTAGTAAAATCATTCACACCTACACTCAACTGACTGGACGAATGCCTATGCCGCCGCGATGGTCATTAGGGTATCATCAATGTCGCTGGAGTTACGAGTCACAGGATGTAATCCGCAAATTGGCTAGCGAATTTCGTCAGCGCCACATTCCCTGTGATGTTATCCATTTTGATATTGACTACATGAATGGGTATCGGGTTTTTACGTGGAGTCCGAAGCGGTTCGCTCATCCCAAAGAATTAATACACGATCTTAATCAGGATGGCTTTAAGGTCGTGCCCATCGTTGATCCTGGGGTTAAGTACGAGCCAGAAGCAGATTATCATATCTTTGACGAGGGAATCAAAAAAGATTATTTTGTACGCAAAAGTGATGGTCAGTTGTTTCACGGTTATGTTTGGCCGGGTAAATCAGTTTTTCCCGACTTTATGCGTCCTGAAGTCAGACATTGGTGGGGAAATTTGCAAAAAAACCTAACCGACAACGGTGTTGCTGGTATCTGGAATGACATGAACGAACCAGCACTCGATGACCGACCATTCGGCGATCCTGGTAACAAGATTTCGTTTCCTCTGGATGCCCCCCAAGGACCAGAGGATGAGAAAACCAATCATGCAGAAACTCACAACCTTTATGGACTGATGATGGCACAGGCATCCTATCAAGGGTTAGAGAAGTTACGTCCAAAAGAGCGTTCTTTCGTCCTCACTCGCTCTGGTTATGCTGGTATTCAACGCTGGTCAGCCGTCTGGACAGGAGACAATCAATCTCTGTGGGAACATCTGGAAATGTCCATACCAATGCTGTGTAATCTTGGTTTATCTGGGGTCGCCTTTGTTGGTAGTGATATTGGGGGATTTGCAGGTAATGCAACAGCGGAATTATTTGCTCGTTGGATGCAATTAGGAATGCTTTACCCTTTGATGCGGGGACACTCGGCACTCTCAACAGCACAGCATGAGCCTTGGGTATTTGGCGATCGCGTTGAGAAAATTTGTCGAGAGTACATTGAGCTGCGTTACCAACTGCTGCCTTACATTTACACCCTTTTTAGGGAAGCAGCAACAACTGGGGCACCAATTCTGCGTCCTCTGCTCTATCATTTTCCCAATGATCCAAAGACCTTCACCCTTGCCGATCAGGTGATGCTGGGTCCTTCATTACTAGCAGCACCGATGTGTCGTCCAGGCATTGAACATCGTGCCGTTTATTTGCCTGAAGGTCGCTGGTACGATTGGTGGAGTGGCGAAGCCATTGACGGTCCGACCCCCATCCTTGCACACGCACCACTTGAGCGCATGCCATTGTATGTCCGTGCAGGCTCGATCATTCCCATGGCACCAGTCATGCAACATGTAGATGAACGTCCTCTAGACCAACTCAGGTTAAGGATTTGGAAAGGTACAGGTGAATTCATCCTTTACGAGGATGACGGTCATACCTTCGATTACACAACAGGAGACTTCTGCACGACAACTTTCCGTGTTTCTTTAGAAAGGGAACAAACCATTATTGACATTGGCACACGTGAGGGTAACTTTTGTCCCGCAGCACGTCAAACAGTCGTGGAACTAGTCGGCGTTGGTGAACAGAGTTTTAGTGATGACGGCACAGCACGACAGCTTGTGTTTTGAAAAAGTCTGTTTAAATAGTGTTTCTATCTACCTAACGTCATAATTACCATAATCTAAATGACGTAGAAACACCTATTTAACCCTTAAATTTTCTTACCTCAATAGCAGGAGGTAATTTTCTGGAATTTAGGACAATCTATATGTAGAAGCTCAGTAGCTGAGTAAACAATTACCAGTTACAAAAACACTAAGTTGAGACGTATCTAGGTGGCATATTTATTATCTGTCGTTAGTTCTTTGTAACCAATCAATTAACGACAAAAAAGTGCAGTCAATACGCCCAAAGGAAATTAATATGAAACTGAGTTTATTGACTACAGTAGCTTTACTAAGCACAATATCGCTAGCTACACCAATTTCTGTAAAAGCGGCAAACCCTGCACAGCTTCAAAGATTACGAGAAGGAAAAGCATGTGTAGGCTGTGATTTGTCAGGTGCTAACCTTAGAGGCGCTCACTTACTTGGTGTTGATTTAAGAAATGCGAATTTAACAGGTGCAAACTTAGAATCTGCGAATTTAGAGGGTGCAGATTTAACAGGTGCAAACTTAAAGTCTGCAAATTTAAAAGAAGCTTTTGCTAATAGTGCTATTTTTCAAAATGCTAACCTAACCAATGCCGATTTTCGTAATGCGAATTTAGATGGTACCGAGTTAAAAGGTGCAATCCTGGCTGGTGCCAAATTTAACGGAGCAGACTTGGCTAATGCTGATCGGGAAGTTAGGAGTGCACAGTGAGGGACAGAGGGGACAAGGGGGATAAGGGAGACAAGGGAGACAAGGGAGACAAGGGAGACAAGGGAGAAGAGGGGAACTCCCTACTCCCCATTCCCTATTCCTAACTCCTAACTCTCTTAACCCTCTCCTGTAATTGATAGTTCATCAACCCAGATTCTGGGACATACACCTGCGGGAGTTAATTCAGCTTCTTTCTCCACAAAGATAATTGACTTTAGAAGTTGTAAGAAATCTCCTGCTACGGTTGCTGACTCAATGCTTGTTTTGACACCTTTGTTAACTAGCCAACCATCAAAAGGTAGTGAAAATGAGCCCTGTAGGGACTTTACACCTGCATGAAGAGCTTGTAGATCATCGATAAAAATCACATTTTCTTCAGTTTCCAAACTGAGTTCTTGTTCTGCATGTTGGCCTGCAAAAACGTGATAAAAATTTGGACTGACGGTGACTTTTGCTCCAATATTAGCATGTCCTGTAGGCTTGGCATTCAGCCTTTTTGCAGTTCCTGCACTGTGAAGAAAGTTAGTTAGAATTCCATTTTCGATGAGTGAAATTCTGCGTGTGGGAGTTCCTTCACCATCAAAACTTTCTGCACTAACATTCGCTGGGTGTAGTGCATCATCATACACGGAAAGCAGAGGAGAAGCTATTTGTTTTCCTAAATCATCTGGAGTAGATAGACTTTGCTTATCTAAAATATTTTGAGCGTTGTATAAATTAGAAAAAGCGCCCAGAAGACTCAAGAAGGCATCGGGTGAGAAGACTACAAGGTATCTGCCAGACTTAATTTTTTCATAGTTCAAGTGGCTAATAGTCTTCTCTGCTGTTTCTTTGATGCAACCGTTAATATCGAGGTTGTTTAAACTATGGCCAATTCTAAAAGCACCAGCACTGCGAGGTTTTCTCCCTTCTTCTTCAGTTTTGCTGTAAAGATAAATCGATGCTAAAGAATGAGATTCAGTCCTCATGGCACCATCGCTATTGAGATAGAACTTATCAACATCTCGTTGCGACATGTTGTTATAAGGCACTCCCTTAATAGCTGGATGTGCGTTAAGCACTTCTTTTTCAGCTTCTAGTAGACTTTCTATAAGTTGCGAAACAGGTGCTTGAGTTACGTTTTCGTGGGACTGTTGAGTTAGAGGAATCGTAGCCTCTGGACTAAAATCAGGGACATTTTCTTTAACACCAAAGAAACTTGCTTCGTAAGCTGTTTTCAAGGCTAATTCAAGTCCTCTAGGGTCCACGTCTGTTGTGCTGGTAACACCCATGGTATTGTCCTGATTCCAGACGCGCACAATTACACCAGAAAGGTTTGAAGCTTTCACTTGTTTTGGCTCACCTTGATCGACTTGTACACTGGTTTGATCTACTGTTGAGCCATAGATGTCAAATTTTTTAATGCCAAGCTGATGAGCACTTTCCTTGGCATGATTTGCAATTTCTTTGATATTCGCCATAGTCGATTTTTGAGTTTGGGATTTCAGACTTTGAATTTTTTGAAACCGCAGACGGAAACGAATGCACACAGATCATTGTTTCTTTCTTCCGCGTCCATCTGCGATTAAATTTTAAATGTTAGTTAAAGACGTCATCCTGTTGGAAAGAATTCGTAGTGAAATACTGACTTCTGAATTCTCTTGTTCTTTGAGGTTAACGTCCACCTACAGTGATGGAATCTACTTTAATGTGAGGTTGTCCTACAGTGGTATAGATACTTCCACTGACAGAACCACAGAACCCAGGTGCTAATGATAAATCTTGAGAACACATAGAAATTTTGTTCATAATTTCCTTAGCTTCACCAATCAGGATGGCTCCCTTAAGTGGTTTGGTGATTTTGCCATTTTCAATCAAATAAGCTTCATCTACACCAAAGTTAAATTGGCCTGTGGCACCTACACTACCACCTCCCATCTTTTTACAGTAAATTCCTTTATCAATAGAAGCCAATAAATCTTCAATACTGTATTCACCAGTAGCAATGTAAGTATTACGCATCCGGCTAGCAGCAGCAAAAGCATAATTTTGCCGACGTCCACTGCCGGTTCTAGGGTTTCCTGTACGCCAAGAACCTGCTCTATCTGCCAAGAAGTTCTTCAAAACTCCTTTTTCAATCAATAGGGTTCTTTGGGCTGGCATTCCCTCGTCGTCCATATCGATAGTGCCAAAGGCATTCTCTGAGCGTCCTTCATCCCAAGCTGTTAAGCTTTCGTGAGCGATTTTTTCGCCTTTTTTGTCTGCAAAAGGAGAGGTGTTACGCTCAATTTGGGTAGTTTCGAGTAGGTGTCCACACGCTTCATGGAAAATAACTCCACCAAAGTGATTTGCCATGATGATGGGATAAGTTCCTGATTCTACATAATCTGCGTAGAGCATTTTTCCGGCTGAGTCGCCAATCTGTTCTGCAGTTTCTTGGTAATCCCAGGTTTTCAGAAAGTTTGGGTCGCTTGTGTTACCAGCACGTTCACCTATGGAGGCGCGATTTGCTCCATCAGCACACAAAAGACTCAATCTTACGGACTGAGTAAGGCGAATATCACGAGCAAATGTTCCATCACTAGCAGCGACCAACACCTCTTGCCAGTCACGAAAATATGTGGCATTGCGCGATTGAATGTGTTTAGCTGTTCGTGTGAGTTGAGAGGTTCCTTCGAGCAGGACTTCTCCCATTTCTCGGATAGAACTACACAGAGGTAACCAGCCATCTTTACCTCTTTTTGTGGCGTAGTCTCTGAGCAGTTCTAAGTTGATTTCTGGAATGAAAGCATTGGGAGCCGGAAGTTGCAATCCTAGGATAGAAAGACCTTTTTCTAAGGCTGTTTTCAACCCTGCAAATGAAAGGTCATTGGTGCTGACGTAACAATCAGCTTTGCCTCGAAATACTCTGACCCCCGCACCTGTAGAAAGACGCGGTGTGATGCTGGTGATGGCGTCGTCTTCTGCGAGACAGCTAATGTAGTTGACACGCTCTAAAAAGAATTCTATGAAATCAGCACCAGCTGCACGTCCTAGTCCTAGGAGAGTCGCTAGGGGAGCTTCCCAGGTCTCATCAAATCGTTCTGGTGTAAAGGAGTATTGCAGGGTGGGGAGTTGTTTGGAAAGAAGTGGCGTACTTGTAAGCATGTTTTGCCTCGTCTATCTGCTGGAGTAAAATCAGAGGTTTAACTGAAAAATCCTGGTGTGTTTACTCTAGCAAATCCGTGAAAGCCACAGTTGAGGAACAGTCAGCTAACAAGCAAAAAGTTTCTTGATTATCTTTACTTTAGCTTTACTTTACGTGACGCACCTCAATGACTGTGTGCACATTACCCCGAGGAGAAAAATCGGCTTTGACTGTAACTTCTAATGGATCACACGCAGCTACAAAATCATCCAAAATTTGATTAGCTGATTCTTCGTGCGAAATGTAGCGATCGCGATAGCTGTTGATATAAAGCTTAAGTGCCTTCAATTCCACGACTCGCTCATCAGGGATATAGGTAATATGAATAGTTGCAAAGTCTGGATAGCCGGAAAATGGGCATTTGCATGTAAATTCTGGTAATGTAATATTTATGTCATATCGCCTACCTACACGCGGGTTTGGAAATGTGATGAGTTTTCCTTCCGCAATATTACGTTCACCATATTTTATTTCCATAGTCATTCAATATTTGTGAGTTACTAGTTGTTAGTGATTTTTATTTGCCAAAAAGTTCATTTACAGATCTTGCTGTTCCCAGTCTGGGCAGTTCTCATCTTCCCAGCCATAGGGATGCATACCACAAACTAATAAATTTCCACCGTAGACTTGACCATGATAATGCCTACAACCGAGACACGCTGGATTTTGTTCAGTTGTTGGTTCAACCGAATACGGAAAACTCTGCTCTACTTCATCTTCCCAATAAGCTTCCAAAAACGGCTCTGCCAGCTCTTGGAGATACTGATCTATCTCATTAACAAAAGTATTTTGTACTTGTTCGGTAATTTCTTCAGTAACTTCAAAAAAAGTGTCTACTATTTCAGTCACTTCCAGCAAGAAGTGTTCTACTTCATCAGCGACTGTTTGTATCATATCTAAAAAATCTTTTTGCCACTTTTCCATACAGTTCATGTCCTTGTTGGAACTCAACTGAAGGACTCTTATCTAGAGGACTACTTCAACTAACCTTTATCCTGTTGCAGTCGTTTTAACTCTTCTTGCAGTTCTATAACTTGCGCGCGTAAATTATCCACATTCTCTGGTGTTTCTTTAGTGGTTACTGGTCTGTCTTCTTCCTCTAAGATTTCTATGCGGCGAGGTTCAGAGGGAGATGTTTTATCAGCCGTTGCACCAGAAGTTGGTGGTGATTGTTGGGCTTGCTTCATCATATCTTCGACAAAGCGGCGGGCTTCGTCTGTTGTCATTTCGCCCCGCGCAACCATTTCATCTGCCAGCTTTTGAAATTGTGAGCGCAGTTCGGCTATTGTTCCACCTGCTCTCTCGCCCGCGTAAGAAGCCAACCCAACACCGAGATAAATAGCTTTTTTAACAATATCTCCAAAACCAGGCATTGTTGCTCTTGCGCTCCTAAAATGAGGCGACCCGGAGACTACGCCTACCATAAGCATCCCGTATTGCTGCTACCTTCCGGTCCTGACAAGATTTGGGCGTTACAGTCGCATAGGTCCAGGTCTAAAATTAGCATAGCATTAAATTTCCGAGTTAGGAGTCATTCATTACAAGTTAGAAGTAAATTTTTTTATTCTTCCCAGATCCCTACTCCTAACTCCTAACTCCTCACCCCCTCACTCCACCACAATTTTCCATTCGTACAGCTGATAGTTAACGCAACCGTTTTTTACTAAGGGATCACCAGCTACAATAGCTTTTGCTTCATCCATTGACTTAGCTTCAAATACCATCATGCCGCCTCCTAGCTGAGCCCAATAGCCTGTTTTAGCTTTGTGACCTTTAGCTATCAAATCTTGTACATAAACTTTATGGGCTGATACATATTGGTCAAAGGTAGGTTGATCGACTTTTCCTTCCTCTATTTTGACAAACCAAGGCATTCTCTCTTGTCCTCTGAAGGTTCTTGATGGTTATATTGTCTAGCTATCCGCCATGATTTATCTATTTGACTAGGTTTATTTAGCTTTGAGAAGAATCCCATAAAGCAAGAACCCCTGCCTTCTGAGCAGGGGGAGTGTCAAAAACAGCATTTTACACTTAATTTTCAGCAAGGCTGAAACTAGCTTCTAGGTGATGGGGATAAAACTTAGACACTTATTGGACAATCTTTGCAAAAAGATAAACAGAATTGAATTACTGGAACTTCGTTTTATGGAAAGTTGCCTTCAGATGAATCAATTCCTTGTAGTGTGATTAACAACTAACAATTTACTGTTAGCCGTCAATGGATATTAGATTACTGTTCTGAATGCTACTTACCTGATACGCGTGCCTGTTGGGACATTGGGATCTTCATACCTTGTTGGCTCTTCAGACTTACGACCAGCTAAGCCAGCTAGACCTAATAAGCCAATTAAGCCTAACCAACCCCAATCAGGGCCTCTATCTCTGCTAGCTGACGACTGAGTTGTTTGATCAGTGCTAGTAGCAGGACTATTTTGAGCTGAGGCGGGTAGAGCTAAAGGCACAAAAGCAAGGCTAGAGATGAGGGCACCAGTACCGACAATCTTGGATAAAGTAAAACCTTTCATCATTGAGGTTCCTCCTAGTTGTTTATCGCCTTTAAGCTTATTAATTTTCACCTCAATCAAAGTCAGTCTAAAGCTGCAACCTCTCAATTTTCGATCTCTAACTTTTGAGATGTTTTTTATCTAGCTTAAATCTTACTATCACGCAATTAACTCTGTGGTTTTAGGCTTCGTGCTTGATATGCATAAAAACAAAACCCAACTACTCAATAATCATGAGTGATTGGGATGATAACGAGCTCTTAACTTTGAACTACTTTTCCTTTTTCCTATACTATCTGCTCAAAAGTATACAGAGAAGCTATACTCAGCTTTTTGAAGCCTTATGATTAAATGTCTACTTAAACAGTTTGCTTTAGTAAATGTTTAACTAAGTTGTCCTTTACCATCATTTGTCGTAAAACTTCTAACAAAAACTCTTGAGCTTCTTCTCTGCTCAAACCTTGAACTTGCTCTTTGAGAGTTTGTAAGCGGAATTGTTGCTCCAAGGTCAATTCGTTTGGGAAGTTCATGGTTTACTCCTCTAATGTGCGGAATCAGTAGTTAAAGATGAGAAGGGAGTGGCCTGCTATTATTAGCCTTTTACAAAGTTTCAACCAGCTTAGCACACAATCTACAGAACGTCCAATTTGTCAAGTGATATACAATCATGATAACAAAAATTAACACTAGTCTTAGTGACTATGTTTGTTTTTTGTGTTGTCATTGATACTCCCACGGCTAAAAGCCGATGGGCTTTCTGTTTTGATTCCTGTACCTTTTCTAGGGTGAATGGTCAATTGGCATCTCGCTGGTTTATACATCAACCATAAAAAGAGAAAACAATTAAAGCATCATCCACAAGAGTTATCAGTTAAGAGTCAGAAGTCTAATGAATGCAATAGAACTTACGTCTACTAGTTAACTTGCATCTGTTGTTTTTCGATTGTACGAATTGATGAGTTCTAAAAAAACTTGATATTACGGATTGTTGCTTTGTTTGTGAAATATGAGACTTGCATGATTTGTATCGCTTATTTTCATTCCAAGGATTCAATAATCATGCTCTATGTATAAGCCTTTCCTAGAATTTTTGGAAAAAGAGCTATTTCAGCGTTTTGATTTACAAAGTCGGGTGATTCCCCCTGGCTTAGAAGTTAAAGTTAGCGATCGCGGGAAAAATCCGGCAACAATTCGCAGCTGGTGCTACCAATGCCAAGAGTTACGAAAAATTCGCTACACATATATAGATGCGGGAGAAAGCGCCCAAATTTTTAACAGCGTCATTTATCCTAATTATTATTACGACTTACCTCTGTTAGGAATTGATTTTTTATCTTTTGGCAAAATAAAAAACCTGATTGTTCTTGACTTTCAGCCTTTGTTTCAAGATGAAGCTTATCAGAAAAAGTACATAGAGCCGCTGAAATCACTACACTATAAATATCCAGAACTGGCACAAAATTTAGAAATGAAGTTTTACGATGCAAACCAGTATTTCTCTAAATATTTGCTGTTCGCTAAAACTACCACAGAGATTGTAACAACGCAAGTATTTAGAGCTTATCAAGATTACTTAAATTTGTATTGGGAAATACTAAATCAGGCACAACCGCTAACAGATATTGAAGATATCCAGCGGATTGTCAAAGCTCAAAAAGATTATGACCAATATAGTGCTGATAGAGATCCAGCGTCGGGTTTATTCAGCAGCTACTTTGGTCATGAGTGGGCAGAACGCTTTCTCTATGAGTTTTTATTTGAAGATGCCATTCCTTTAGCAGTTAGTACAAGCAAATGACAACGCTCTATCAGCCATTTCTTGACTATGCGATCGCCTATATGCGATCGCGGTTGGAGCTACAACCGTATCCCATACCTGAAGGATTTGAATCTAAGGTTGTTAGTGTAGGTAAAGGCAAGAACCAGGAAGAGATCCGTACAACTAGTTATGCTTTTCAAACCTCAAAACTGAGGCAAATTCGAGCAGCACACGTCCAAGGTGGCAATTCGCTACAAGTGCTAAATTTTGTAATTTTCCCACACCTGAATTATGACCTCCCTTTTTTTGGAGCCGATTTGGTGACATTACCGGGAGGGCACTTGATTGCCTTGGATATGCAACCCTTATTCCGTGATGATTTAGCGTATCAGGCAAAGTATACCGAACCAATCTTGCCCATTTTCCATAGCCATCAACAGCACCTAAGTTGGGGAGGCGACTTTCCCGAAGAAGCAAAACCTTTCTTTTCTCCCGCTTTTCTTTGGACTCGTCCTCAAGAAACGGCTGTAGTGGAAACTCAAGTATTCGCCGCCTTTAAGGAATATCTCAAGGCTTACCTAGATTTTGTTGAGCAGGCAGAAAATGTAACTGATTCTCAATCATTAGCAGCTATAGAACAAGCACAGCTGCGATACCTACGTTACCGAGCGCTCAAAGATCCTGCGCGTGGAATGTTCAAGCGCTTCTATGGTCCTGAATGGACGGAGGAGTATATCCATGGCTTTTTATTTGATTTGGAAAGAAAACTCGCAACTGCCTAGATAAATGGATAATAGTGAATGAGAGTGATGGTTATTGCGTGTTTTCAAGTAAAAATTCAGAAATAAAAAGTAAAAATAGAATCCCTCGTTGATTAGGATACTGCTGGTAATGCTGCAAAACCCTTCAATAGAGCGGCATCCAGTATGCTATTAATGTTGCTAGTACCGTACTACTACTAAAATTTACTGTTCACGTTAAGCTTTATTAACAAAATATCAACGGAACATAATAATTTTTAATAAAACAGAAGGCTTCATCATAGTATAAAAATAACTTGAAAGGGAAATTTGCAGAACAAGGTTGACACAGTGCTGAGTTCATGAACTTTTCCGGTTTCTCATTTTAAGATGAAGTTTTGTAACAAAAGTTTTAATCTGAAAGCCTGGAGAGCTTAGACTGATCCCTTGGATGTCTGTTATAACCCTTTCATAATGGGTCAGGTAACCTGACATCGAAAAACTGGAACATTCAGTTTTGAATCCATACGATTCTTAACCGAGCAAACTAGGAGATTTAACGCAATGGTATTAGATGCATTTGCAAAAGTAGTTTCCCAAGCTGATACACGTGGTGAATTCCTCACCGATGCTCAATTGGATGCTTTGAGCGAACTAGTTAGAGACGGTAACAAGCGTGCAGATGCTGTTAACCGTATCACCAGCAATGCGTCTGCTCTTGTTGCTAATGCGGCTCGTGAGCTATTCGCAGAACAACCACAATTGATCGCTCCTGGTGGTAATGCTTACACCAACCGTCGTGCTGCTGCTTGTATCCGTGATCTAGACATCATTCTTCGCTACGTCACCTACGCAATCTTTGCTGGTGATGCAAGCGTACTTGATGACCGTGCCCTCAATGGTTTGCGTGAAACCTACTTAGCATTGGGAACTCCAGGAGCTTCCGTTGCTGTTGGTATTCAAAAACTCAAAGAAGCTGCTCTCGCAATTGTTAACGATCCCAACAACATCACCAGAGGAGATTGCAGTGCTTTAACCTCTGAGATTGCTGGATATTTTGACCGTGCTGCTGCTGCAGTTGCTTAAGCTATCCATTGCTGCTGTTGACTGAAATAACTGTCCTCATGGGACAAAGCTAAGATTTCAACCAAAAGTTTGTAAAAGGAAGGGAAATACCAAAATGACAAAAACACCTCTAACAGAAGCGATTGCAGCGGCAGATTCTCAAGGTCGCTACCTAAGCAGCACCGAACTTCAGGTTGCTTTTGGTAGATTTCGCCAAGCACCAGCTAGCTTACAAGCAGCAAAATCCTTGAGCGCTAATGCTCAACGGTTGACAGAAGGCGCAGCTCAAGCAGTCTACAACAAGTTCCCCTACACCACTCAACAGCAAGGTCCTAACTACGCACATGATGCACGTGGTAAGCAAAAGTGTGTACGTGATATCGGCTACTACTTGCGGATTATCACCTACGCTTTAGTTGTAGGTGGCACAGGTCCTTTGGATGACTACTTGGTTGCTGGCTTAGCAGAAATCAACCTCACTTTTGAACTCTCTCCTAGCTGGTACATTGAAGCCCTCAAGTACATCAAGGCTAACCATGGTCTAAGTGGTGACCCAGCTGTTGAAGCTAATTCTTACATCGACTACGTAATCAACACCCTGAGCTAAGGTTGTTTATCTAGCCCGGAGGGGAAAGCAGCTCTTATGACAAGTAAGTAGTGAGAGTTGTTTACCGCTCCGGGCAGTTTAATTTTTCAAAAAAAAATTGCAAAAAGTTTTTTGATAGACAATTCAAAACATGGGAGGTGAATATGCCAGCGTTGGGAGCTTATCAAGATTCAGAACCCATAGAACTACGTAGAAACGATAGAACAGAAGAAGCAGTAACAGTAGTTATTCGCGCAGCTTATCGTCAGGTTTTAGGGAATGAGTATCTGATGGAAGCAGAGCGTCTTGTTAGTGCAGAGTCTCTGTTGCGCCAGGGAAACATTACGGTAAGAGGTTTTGTCCGTGCTATTGCTCTGTCAGAACTCTATCAAGAAAAGTTTTTCAGTTCCAACTCCCAAAACCGCTTTATTGAGCTAAATTATAAACATTTGCTAGGTCGTGCGCCCGAAGATGAGTTAGAGATAGCATACCACGTTGACCTTTACAACTCACAAGGCTACGAAGCGGAAATTAACTCATACATTGACTCTGCGGAATATACAGATAACTTCGGTGACGATATTGTACCTTACTATCGAGGTTTTCAAAGCCAAAGAGGAAGAAAAAACGTAGGCTTCAACCGGATATTTCAATTATACCGGGGCTATGCCAATAGCGATCGCGCTCAAGGGCAAAAACAAGGGCGACTCACATGGGAATTGGCGAAAAACATCGCCTCACCAATTTACCCAAGCGAGACAAAAGCCTTAACTGGTTTAGCAAGTGGTAACCGAGGAGAAACCTACCGAATTAGAGTAGTACAAGCAGCTACACCGAACGCCACAGTAGTACGTCGGAGTACGATAGAACTGGTTGTACCCTACGAGCAGCTTTCTACTAAGTTGCAACAGCTAAACCGCAAGGGTAGTAAGGTAATCAGTATTACACCTGTATAGACAGGAAATAAGAGGTAAGAGTAGGGAATTAAATTCCTACCTTACAACTATATAAGCACTAAAGGAGATTCTCGAAGATGGCAATTACGACAGCAGCATCCCGCTTAGGAGCGTCAGCTTTTATTGATGCCGCTCCTGTGGAATTGCGCCCAAAAGCAAGTAAAGAAGACATCCAAAAAGTAATTTCTGCCGTCTATCGTCAATTGCTGGGCAACGACTATTTGTGGGCATCTGAACGGCTGACAACTGCTGAATCACTCCTAAGTGATGGAAAGATTACTGTGCAAGAGTTTGTGCGTCAGGTTGCTAAATCAGAACTGTACAAATCCAAGTTTTTCTACAACAATTTTCAAACCAGAGTTATCGAACTCAATTACAAACATTTATTGGGTCGTGCTCCTTACGATGAGTCTGAAGTGGTTTATCACTTGGATTTGTATCAAAACCAAGGGTACGAAGCAGATATCGATTCATATATTGATTCCCCAGAGTATCAAGAGAACTTTGGCGAAAATATTGTTCCCTACTACCGGGGCTTTGCTACCCAAAGAGGTCAGAAAACCGTTGGATTTAGCAGGATCTTTAAGCTCTATCGTGGTTATGCCAATAGCGATCGCGCTCAACTACAAGGTAATGCCTCTCATCTAGCTGAAGAACTAGCTCGTAATAGCTCTTCACCCGTGGTTGCGCCCTCTGGAAGTAACAGTGGATTTGCCTACCTGCCTTCCAAGAAAGGTGTTACCCCCAACAGTGGTTTTGGTGGAGGCGCAGCTTATGGAAAAGAAGGCAGACTTTACCGCGTTGAAGTAGCAGGTGGTGTTGGACGTGGGTATCCAAAAGTACGCCGTGTCAACCAAGCTGTTGTCATACCATACGAAGAACTCACACCTTACTTCCAAAGAATTGTTAAGCAAGGTGGTAAAATCGCCAGTGTTACACCACTTTAGTCATTAGTTAGAGTTACTAATGACCAAAGACAAAGGTCAAACGACCAAATAATTACTAATTCGTAATTTGTAATTCTAAGTTTTCAAGCTTTAAAGAACAACTGTGAATTACCGATTACGAATTATGTTGATCAATGGAATTGTGAATCTGAGATTTAAACAAGGAGTAAGATATGCTGGGTCAAGTTGTAGGTGGTAGATCGGGTAGTCGCTTTTTCCGTTATGAAGTTGTTGGTTTACGTCAAAGCGAAGAAACCGACAATACAGACTATCCAATTCGCAATAGTGGAACTGTGTTTATTACAGTGCCTTATAGCCGGATGAATCAAGAACTACAACGGATTAATCGCTTGGGTGGAAAAATCGTCAATATTCAGCCATTAAATTCTGAAAATCAATAAAATAGCTAGTTTTCTTACACAATTCTCCTTTTCATGAGGAACTCTAGTTCAGAAAATTTTGCAAACTCACCATCCACAGATAATGCTGTTGATGGTGATTCTCTTACAGTAGAGCAAGCTATCGCTAATCTTGAAAGTGCAGATTTAGGCTTGCGCTTTTATGCCGCTTGGTGGCTAGGTAAGTTCCGAGTCTGTGAGGAGGCTGCTGTTAAAGGGCTCATCAAAGCATTAGATGATGAGGACGACAAGACCCCAGAAGGCGGATATCCCTTGCGCAGAAATGCAGCCAGAGCACTAGGAAAATTGGGTGATCAGCAAGCAGTACCAGCTTTGATCAAGAGTTTGGAATGCTCAGATTTTTACGTACGTGAAGCAGCTGCCCAATCTTTAGAAATGTTAGGTGACCCAGCTTGTGTCCCAACCCTAAGCAAATTATTGGCATTTGGCTTACATGGGGAGCAGCTACTAACACAACAGCCTGACTTCTCTCAACCCTACGATGCGATTTTGGAAGCTTTGGGAACTCTCCAAGCAACAGAAACTATACCTCTGGTTAAACCTTTTCTTGAGCATCCAATAGAACGTGTGCAATATGCAGCAGCACGGGCTATGTACCAGTTAACCAAAGAACCAGGTTATGGAGAACGATTGGTACATGCATTAAAAAATGACAATTTACAGCTGCGTCGTACGGCACTCGCCGACTTAGGCTCAATTGGATATTTGCCAGCAGCAGAGGCGATCGCTCAGACCCTTGCAGAAAACAGCCTCAAGCTCATCGCTCTCAAAGGATTACTAGAGCATCAAGTTAATCAGACACACCCCCCCGCTTTATCTGCAGGTGCCATTAAAGTAATAGATTTAATGGATTCGCTACTGTGAAATGGAGAGTAGGGAGGAGCCACTGCGTTGCGGAGGTTCCTCCTCACCCCCCACTCCCCACCCCCATTATCATGACCGACATTCAAAAACTCATTCGTGCTGTTGAACAAGCAGATTCCTCTGCTCGCTTATTAGAGGCTGTGGAGCGCTTAGCAGCGGCTCAGGCTAAGGAAGCTACTCCCACGCTGATAGCAGCTTTGGGTTATAATAATCCAGGTGCAGCTGTCGCAGCAGTGGATGGCTTGGTAAAAATTGGTGAAGCTGCTGTACAACCTTTGTTAGAACTGATTGATGATTACAACTACGGTGCTCGAGCATGGGCAATTCGGGCTCTAGCAGGGATCGGTGATCCACGGGCACTGAATACCTTACTAGAAGCGGCAAAAACAGATTTTTCCTTGAGTGTGCGACGGGCATCTGCTAGAGGTTTGGGAACTCTACGTTGGCATGAGTTACCACAAGAGCAAAGACATCTACATCAGGCTGAGGCACTAGAAGCACTACAACTAGCTTGCCAAGATCCGGAGTGGGTGGTACGCTACGCTGCCGTGACAGGTTTGGAGGCACTGGCGATCGCTCAGCCTAATCTGACTCCACAAATTATCACTCAGCTTGAGCATATCGCTCAAACAGATGTAGATTTGGCAGTGCGCACCCGTGTACTGCTGGCACAGCAACAACTGCAAAAGTCATTAGTAGTTAGTAATAATTGACACCCTCCTACTAAGCTTATACTGTGGTGGGAAAGTTAAGATTCTGATTTACTTTAAATTGTTAACAATCAACAATATATTGTTTACATTCATTAATATGAAAGAAAAACAGTCCAGCTTTGCTGTCATACCTCGAAGTTTGGATGTACAAGCAGCAGATGTTATTCGAGAGCAAATTCTTAATGGTGTTCTTGCTCCTGGCACTCGCCTGCTAGAGATAGAGTTATCCGAGCGATTCAATCTCAGTCGAGGTACAATCCGGTCTGCTCTTCAACAGTTAACCTATGAGGGGTTAGTTGTTCAGTTTCCATATCGAGGCTGTGCTGTCTCAGGCTTGAGTGCACAGGATGCGTGGGAATTGTATACACTGCGAAGCGCTCTTGAAAGCTTAGCAGCGCGGTTGGTGGCTGAAGCCATAACCCAAACTCAAGCTGAACAGCTTACTGCGGCTTTACAACAATTGATTGAAGCAGCTGAGCGAGGTAGTTGGGGTGAAGTTGCAAATGCAGATTTTTTACTGCATCAAGCAATCATTCAATTTTCTGGTCATCGTAGATTACAAGAGCAATATAAGATTGTTGAGCAGCAAATTAGACTCTACATTATCTCTTGTAACGCCTTACATCCCAACTTAGATGGAATTGTGGAGGAGCATCAGCGTTTGATAGCAGCTATTTGCTCAGGGGATGCTGCTACGGCAGAGCAAATTGCAAAAGAACATAACATTGATGGCAAAGCACTTGTAGAGCACCTCCAGACTCTCGAAATGAATCAGAAGCAATAATTTATGATGAATTTTGACTGCTTTGAAATTTTGACATTTGACTGTTATGGAACGTTGATTGATTGGGAGAGTGGAATGCTTTTAGCATTACAATCCATTCTTTCAGCACATCAGATTCAACTTGATGAGACATCTATTCTCGAACATTTTGCCAAGTTTGAGTCAGAACTTGAGCAAGGAGCATACAGTAAATATCGAACGATTTTAAATGGTGTCGTTCAACGGTTTGGTAAAGAATTTAAGTTCAATCCCTCGTGTGCGGAACTGAACGCCCTAGCCGACTCTGTTAAAAACTGGCAGCCCTTTTCAGATACAGTTGAGGCACTCAAAGTGCTAAAGCAACGGTTTAAGCTGGTTATTATTTCTAATATTGATGATGATTTGTTTGCTTTTTCAGCAGAGCGTCTAGTTATTCCATTTGATTTGATTGTGACGGCAGAACAGGTGAAAAGCTATAAACCGTCTTTGAATAATTTCAACGTAGCAATCCAAAAGCTTGGGGTATCACCGAACAAAATCCTACATGTCGCTGGCAGTATCTATCATGATATTATTCCTGCCACTTCCATGGGATTGTCAACTGTTTGGGTGAATCGAAGACTAGGTAAACATGGATCGGGAGCCGCTTTACCTGCTCAAGGTCAACCAACCTTGGAAGTGCCAGATTTGAAAACCTTAGCTTCGATGGTTTCTGGATGAAAAACATTCGTTCAGGGCTTACACTACCACCTACGAGTCTTGTCCTACTTTCCATTAGTTCAGCTCAACTGGGTTCAGCGATCGCCAAACGCTTGTTTGATGTTTTAAGTCCCATGGGAGTCGTATTACTGCGAGTAGGATTTGCAGCAATCCTCCTATTAGTTGTATGGCAACCACAGCTTAATAGTCAAATTCGTTCAAACTCCCGTTCACTCATTCTATTTGGGCTATCTCTAGCACTGATGAACCTATCGTTTTATCTAGCTATCGAGCGTATTCCGATTGGGATTGCAGTCACTCTTGAGTTTCTTGGACCCTTGGGTGTAGCAGTTGCTAGTTCTCGTCAGCTTCTTGACTGGGTGTGGGTGTTGCTAGCAGCAATTGGAGTTATCCTGCTAGCTCCGATTGGAGGGTCTGCACTCAATCCATTGGGAGTCCTTCTGGCACTACTTGCTGCAAGTTTTTGGGCTGCGTACATATTACTATCCGCTCGAGTAGGTCAAGCCTTACCAGGGGGAACAGGACTCGCAGTATCAATGTTGATTGCAACAGTTGTTCTACTTCCAACTGGAGTGTTGGCAGGAGGGACGCTCTTGCTTAATCCAAAACTACTACTAAGTGGATTTGGGGTTGCTATCCTCTCATCAGCCATTCCCTACTCCCTGGAGTTGGAAGCACTGCGATTCCTACCTATCCATGTATTTGGTGTGTTATTGAGCCTGAACCCAGCCGCTGCTGCTCTCACAAGTTTTCTCATCCTCAAAGAAACTTTGGAACTCCGCTCTATTGTGGCAATCATACTCATTAGCATTGCTGCAGGGGGTGCTTCCAGCTTCAAAGAGTTGTTGGGAGCAGGGAGCGGGCGGAGGAGATAGGGGAGACAAGGGAGACAAGGGAGACAGGGGAGACAGGGGAGATAGGGGAGACAAGGGAGACAGGGGAGACAGGGGAGATAGGGGAGACAAGGGAGACAGGGGAGACAGGGGAGACAAATAAAAGAATGATACTTCATCCTCCTTGTCCTCCTTGTCCTCCGATAGGGGAGGGGGGTTGTCAGGCTGGGACTTGAATTGTCTCATTACCTGCCAATCCGAAAGCATCATGGATGACTTGCAGTGCTTTAACACCTTGTTCTTGTGCTACCACACAGCTAATTTTGATTTCTGAGGTAGCAATCATTTGAATATTGATTTGGTGGTGTGCCAATGCCTCAAACATTCTAGCTGCAACACCTGGTTGTCCTAACATACCAGCACCTACAATACTGACTTTGGCGATCGCACTATCAACAACAACTTCACCCCAGCCAAATTCTACTGCTGCTTGCTGGAGAATTTTTTGTGCTACGTCTGCATCTATGCGTGCAATCGTGAAGGCAATATCCCGTCTAGGAACACCATCAATGACTCGACAGCGCTGGGATTGAATAATCATATCCACACTAATATTGTGCTCTGCCAAGAGTCCAAACAGCTTTGCTGCTGTTCCCGGACGGTCTGGTACTTGGCGAATTGCCAAACGCGCTTGGTTCTTATCTAAAGCAACACCACGAACTGGAGGAGTAGGGAGTGCAGAGGAGGGCGAGGAAGAGGAGGAGGACAAGGAGGACAAGGAGGACAAGGAAGCGTCTCTATTCCCTGTCCCCCTTGTCTCCCTTGTCTCCCCTATCTCCCCTGTCTCCCCTGTCTCCCTTGTCTCCCCTGTCCCCCTTGTCTCCCCTATCTCCTCAGATCCTATGACGTCTACCTCAAACGCTTGGCGGAGTGCAGTAACTGCGCGATCGCAATCTAGTGCATCAATCACGCAGCTCACTTTCACTTCACTTGTTGAGATCATCTGAAGATTTACACCAGCTTCTGCAAGAGTGACAAACATTTTGGCTGCTACGCCTGGTCGTCCGATCATACCTGCACCAACGATGCTGACTTTAGCAATATTTTCTTTTACCATGACTTCGACATCTTGTGCTGGGGTATCACCATGAGAGCCCAGTACAGGAGCAATTGCTGCAGCGACAGCTTCTGCTCGCTTTAGAATTGGCGTCATCACCGTAAAAGAGATGTCGTTCGTATTGCCTTCATGGATTGATTGAATAATCAAGTCTATATCCACATCTTGGCGGGCGATTTCCCCAAACAATGCGGCTGCTACGCCTGGTCTGTCTGGTACTCGTAATAGCGCTATCCTTGATTGATTGATATCAAATTCAACATGATCTACTGAACGTGCTATTTCTAGATTCACTAGCGATCGTGGTTGTGGTCTAGGCGATAGAACCCAAGTCCCAGGATCTTCAGTCCAGCTAGAGCGTACCACTAGGGGAACACCATAGTTTCGGGCAATTTCCACAGCACGGGGATGCAGGACTTTTGCTCCTAAGCTAGCAAGTTCAAGCATTTCATCACTGGTGATTTCATCCATCAACTGAGCATCTGGAACCAGACGAGGATCTGTAGTGAGAATGCCTGGAACATCAGTATAAATTTCGCAGAAATCTGCCTGTAGAGCAGCCGCCAGAGCAACTGCTGAGGTGTCGGAACCACCACGTCCTAGGGTGGTGATTTCCCATTCCTCATGACTGCTAATGCCTTGAAATCCAGCTACTACAACGACATTGTTTTGTTTGAGATGTCGCTGAATACGATCTGTTGCAATATGCAAAATTCGTGCGCGAGTGTGTTCAGCTTCAGTCATAATTCCTACTTGAGCACCTGTCAGAGAAATTGCTGGCTGTCCCAACTCTTGCAATGCCATAGTCAGTATAGCAATAGAGACTTGCTCACCAGTGGCAAGCAGCATATCCATTTCCCGGCGATTGGGATTTTGAGAGATTTCATATGCTAGTTTGACTAGTCCATCGGTGGTTTTACCCATAGCAGAAACCACAACCACTACTGAGTTACCTGCTTTAACAGCTTTATAGACGCGCTGTGCAACAGCTTGAACACGCTCTACTGAACCGACAGATGTACCACCGTATTTTTGAACTATCAGCGCCATAACTTGTTATGCAATCAATCGTGCCTAGGAAATCAATAACTTGCGCAGAACAGAAAGTCTGGAAGTCTTAATTTTTATAAAAAATACATATTCAGCAATTATACATTGTCCTGGCTTCCTTGTCCTTGGCTCTCTGTCCTGTCATATAGATTTGGTCACCGACAGCCAAACAGACAAGGGAAGGGAAGGGAAGGGAAGGGAAGGGAAGGGAAGGGAAGGGAAGGGAAGGGGGACAAGGTGGATAAGGAGGACAAGGGGGACAAGGAGGACAAGGGGGACAAGGTGGACAAGGAGGACAAGCCAAGTGGAGCAACTGGCATGGACAAGGAGGACGAAGTATCATTCTTTTATTTGTCTCCCCTGTCTCCCTTGTCTCCCCTGTCTCCCCTGTCTCCCTTGTCTCCCCTGTCTCCCTTGTCTCCCCTGTCTCCCTTGTCTCCCCTGTCTCCCCTGTCTCCCCTGTCTCCCCTGTCTCCCCTGTCTCCCCTGTCTCTCCTACTCCCTCTATTTGCGAGTACGATATCTCAATTCATACCCTCCTAGTAATCCAGCTGCGACAATTAGGGGTAAAAAGTAATAGACTCCTCTGTACGCTAGCATTGAACCAAAAACTGCAGCTTTAGAGACTTGAGGTGCAAGAATTATCAAAATGACAGTTTCAAAGACTCCTAAACCACCTGGAACATTGCTCACAACACCCGCAAACATAGCTAGTAAATAAATTCCCAAAAAGTCTAGGTAAGATACAGGTGAATTTGCGGGAAGTAAGACATAAAGAACTGCAGCAGCCAAAACCCAGTCAAAGCTAGATATGGCAATTTGGGCAAGAGATATCTTCAAAGAAGGAAATTGTACCTCTTGCGAACGGATTCGTAATGGTTGTCTCAAAATAAGACTGCCCAATAGATAGGCAACAACCAGTGATAAGAAAATAACACCGATAGGACGGACCGTCGCAAAAGGTAAATGCAGTTGTGTAGGGATTTGGATAGGATCGATGAGGAAGAGAACTCCAGCGACAGCAAACAGTCCCAACCAGAACGTGAAATTAGCAAATGCAATGACTTGAGCAATAGCTAGAGGCGATATTCCCCAACTCAAGTAAAAGCGATAACGTATAGCACTACCAGTCAAGAGTGCAAAACCAATAGTGTTACTGAACACAGAGCTAATAAAGCTAGTGAAGGCTACTTTGTTGAAACTCAGTCGATAACCAAGGTAGTTCAAGCCGATGCTATCGTAGCCTATCATCACGAAATAGCCCAAGGCCGTTAGCCAGATTGACCAATTTAAGCGACTTTTCGGAATTACTGCCAGAGAGTTCAGTACATCACGGTAGTTATACTCTCGAAGTTCGTGCGCAATTGCCCACAAGGAGATTACTAGAAGCAGCAATCCAATCAAAGAGCTAAAGTCGAGCCGAAGCTTTTTAGGCATAGAGTAAATGGGAGAGACAGAAGAAGAGATGGTCAGAAAAGCATACTATCCTTGTGGTTGCTGACAATTTTCCTTCAATTTTGACGCTCTTTAGACCAAGTCATGCTCTGACTTTTGTAGCGATCACAAAGTGCGCTGATGGAGTGCTCTCAGTTGGCTCAGTGTCTATAGTTTGTCTTTATCTTTACAAACTAAAAAATCTCTAAACATCTCGTCTTTGCTCTTACTAACTTCTTGTTTTTTACATTTAAACCCAATAGTTTTGTAATTGTTAGTAGATATACAAATTCAAAGATGTCAGAGAGTGGTTAAACTTCGACAATCTTACAACTCACCACATCCAAGACGCTAATAGTAATCGCCACATAATAGCATGATAAACTATGAGTCTTGTCTATAAACAGAGCTACTCAAAAAGGAAAAAGTTGCATGTCCAAGAGTCATTAATCCTATTCTCCTTGACCTTTGCCATTGTCTGATACATACTTCATTGCTCTAGGTTTTTTCTTTTGTGGAGTAGGAGCCGCTTTGCTTTTGCTTGGTCGGCAAAATTCACAATATAATGGTCGAAGGGTAGCATATGATTCGCGTACGGTTGGTTGATTACATTGCTTACAAATAAACTTGTAAGTGCGAGTGTGAATCAAGCGTTTGTGCGCTCTCACTGTATATTCTCTAACTTGAATCTGTTTTGAAGGCATTGGATTACTCAATCTCTGTTAGGTTGATATCTGATGATATTACTTTTAGCAAAGTCATGCTTATGGATGTAGACCGATTTATCTCCTCTCTGTTTGAAGCTCGAGATTATTATCAGAACATCATCGACCACGCTCTATCTCAGCTTGAACACATCAGTGCGTTGCTTGAGGACGTGGGGTCGGAGCATTCTCTAAACTCTCCAACTTCACGCTTAAGACTGAACATAAATGTACACTCTTTAAGCGAGAGTGCACAACAACTGCCACAATCCCATATAAATAATGGTATTCTGAGTGACCTTTCTTCAACAACAGATTTTGAGGAATTGAACAAAAACTCACAAGAGGCAGGAATTGAACTCAATAACGAAAGTGTTGCACCAGACATAGAAAGTGCCGCGCCGTTAACTTCTTTATCAGAAACTTCTTCTGTTGAACAGAAAAAAACACCTCCTCCTTCTACTCCCACACAAGCAATAAATGCAAAGGATAAAGGGAGTAAAAAGACCGATGCATCAACAAATGCTCTGGTTGAGTCCAATGATCAAGAAGAAGCGAGCCAGATACAAACTCAAAAACAATCGAAAGTCGCAGATACAAACAAAAAGAGTTCTAGTAAAGCCAGCAGAAATAAGCGACTTCCGCAACGACCGCGTCCTGTAAACATTCCCTTTGTTTCAAGATTAGAAGGTTTGAAACTAGGAGATGCTATTCTCACTATCCTACGAGAAAATCCTGAGACTGTTTCTCATACTGATTACATCGTTCGTGCAATTTATGGGGACATCGAAGGAAATTCTCTCAGAATAGCTAAGGATAGGGTAACGAAGGAATTGTCTCGGGGATATATCCTCGGGCGTTGGTATCGTCTACCTGATACACCCGGATACTATACAGTGAGCAAACATTTAACTGAACCAAGGAGCAGTTAATAGTTATCAGTAGTCAGTTAGGTAGGATATGTTAACTGATTACTGATTACTGATTACTGATTACTGATTACTAATTTTTTATCCTGAGCACAGATTCACACGAAAGAATTATTTACGTGTTAGACTTTTGTCCATATTTATATTCTTCAGATAATTTTTATGAATCTGTGGCAACGCAAAATCCTACTAATGGTCTCGCTGCTAACTCTTTTTGGTATTAATTATAAGCAAAGTGCGCAAGCACAAATTTTACAAGATCATATAGATCAACGAAAGCTCTCTTTCCACCTTCCACCACAGCCAAGCGCTAGCGCCTTATCTGTTCCTCTAACCTACAAACTTGAAACTTACAACAGCCGAGTTATGGAGGAAATCCGTACTTATGGTGTTTCTTTACCTCCTGGCTATGATGACAATTCAACTCAGCGCTATCCTGTTATTTTTCTGCTGCATGGTGGACATGGCAATCCCGAAGACTGGTTTGAACCAAAAGGCGCAGCACTGAACACGCTCCAAAAACTATATACAGAGGGTAAACTGCCACCTAGCATTATTATTACACCGGATGGAAATGATAAACGTGGTTCTAGCTCCCACTGGGACCCCCAATATATCGATGGTCCTCATGGAAAAGTTGCTACAGCATTGGGTGATGAACTCGTGAAAGTTGTCAAGAACCGATATCATACAATACCATACAGAGATTTTTGGGCGATGGGTGGATTATCTTCTGGGGGTTGGGGTGCAATCAATATAGGGTTACATAACTTGAAGAATTTTTCTATTTTATTTAGTCATAGCGGTTACTTTAAAGATCGTAGTGGTCCACAAAATAGCCCAGTCATTTACATTAAAACTGTCTCTCCACAAGCTACAAGAAATTTGCGTGTTTACCTAGACTCAGGTAAATTGGATAGCGAGGAGATTGCAGAAGCTCAGCAGTTTTCTCAAGTGCTAAGGCAACTGAGCATATACAATGTATTCCGAGAGTTTCCGGGAAGTCATACTTGGAGATATTGGCGTGAGCATCTGGCAGACTCATTGACATTTGTTGGTGAGCAATTTAAGATTGCCCAAATAGCACACTCAACTGAAGACTTGGGCTTGAAGCGGTCTGAAGATACTGAAGATGCTCGAAATCCCTAAATTTTTGTCAGTGAGTTTGACGCTTACTTAGTTCCCAACTACCCGTCAACACCTCTACCTAAAGGCTGGAATCTTCTAGCCTCAAAGCTTTTAGGAATAGTTGGACCAACTAATTACTGTGTGTACTACGTTCTTGACAAATTTTTGTAGATGTTGCGATCGCACCTTTTGACCTGTGCACAGCAAGTATCTTCCTTTCCAGGATCAGATACTAGGTTAAAGTTTTAGTATAAAGAATTTAGCCAACTTCTCCAGAGGAAGCTTAGCCTGTACAGATATTAGTTTTTGTGTCTCGATGATTATATCAATCATTCACAGTTCTAGAACAGCTAACACTTTAAAAAAAATTATGAATTAGGAGTGCAACATTCGAAATTTAAAACTTAAGACATAAACTTTAAAATTTCAAATTGAATGCTGTACGGTGTCTCTTGAATAAAACATAAAAAGATATTAAGGAAAACCCAGAATGCAAAACTACGTCACCCCTATGGGTGGGTTCCCGGACTTAAGGAAAGTAGCGTAGTTCTGTTCAAGGATTAAACCTGCCCTTACTAATGGCTAATGACTGATGTCTAATGACTTAAAAACCCGGATCGGACTTTTGAGTGCAGTAATTCTTACAGGTTTAGTCGGAGTGGTGAACTTGTTCTCAGCAGTGACACCAAACCTGCACGGACGAAGTCACTGGCTGAAGCAATTTTTGCCCTTTGAAATTACTGCCAGCGGACATATATTCGCAGCTCTGACTGGGTTTATTTTGCTGACACTTGCTACTAACTTGTTGCGCCGGAAACGAGTCGCCTGGTTGCTCACAGTTGGCTTGTTGATCATTTCCATTTTCAGCCACTTATTAAAGGGGCTAGATTATGAAGAAAGCCTTCTGAGCGGAGTGCTATTGGCTCAATTGCTCCTCATGCGCCACGTCTTTACAGCCAGATCAGACCGTCCTTCAATTGCACAGGGCGTCAAAGTGCTGATTAGCGCTTTGCTGTTTACCTTGGCTTATGGAGCAGTCGGATTTTACTTACTAGATGGTAAATTTTCCGAGAATTTCAATTGGAGCGACGCCATATTTCAAACACTGGCAATGTTCTTTACGGCAGATAATGCAGGGCTGCAACCAAAAACACGGTTTGGAGAATTTTTCTCCAACTCTATATATGTTATAGCTGCTAGTACATTTACTTACGCGTTATTAATGCTATTGAAGCCAGTATTTATACGTGTTCCAGCTAGTGGTCAGGAGCGAGAAAAAGCAAGAAAAATAGTGGAACAATATGGCTGTTCTTCTTTAGCTGCATTTACATTACTAAATGATAAAAGTTACTTCTTTAGCCCTTCCGGACACAGCGTTATTGCTTATGTTCCTAAAGGACGAGGTGCGATCGCCCTAGGTGACCCCATTGGACCAATTGAAGACCGTAAAGAGGTCATTGTTAGCTTTCAACAATTCTGTCAACGCAATGACTGGTATCCTGCTTTTTATCAAACTTTGCCTGATCATCTAAATCTTTATCAATTGCTGGGGTTTAAGGTGTTAAAGATTGGGGTAGAGGGAATAGTAGACTTACACAACTTTAGCTTGCAAGGGAAACAAGGCAAGAATCTGAGAACACCACTCAATCGCATGACAAAAATGGGGTATAAGGTCAAGTTCTACCAACCACCCATCGCTGATGACTTATTGCGCCAACTGAAACCTGTCAGTGACGAATGGCTACAAATGGTGCAAGGATCAGAAAAACAGTTCTCTTTAGGTTGGTTTGACGAAGCTTATCTGCGGGAGTGTGAAATAGCTGTAGTACAAGCTCCAGAAGGTGAAATTGTCGCTTTTACCAACCTTGTGCCAGAATACCAACTCAATGAAATCACTAACGACCTGATGCGCTACCGTAGCAACCTTGAGAATGGCATGATGGACTTTTTATTTATCTCTATGTTCCAGCACTATAAGGAAAAAGGCTACGATACCTTTAATATTGGTCTTTCTGTACTTGCTGGAGTTGGTGATACACAAGAGTCACGTCGCTTGGAAAAGGTATTGGGCTATCTTCAAGAGCATTTGAATCGATTCTACAACTTTCAAGGCTTGTATGCATACAAAGATAAGTTTCATCCCCGTTGGGAAGCACGCTACTTAATTTACCCTAGTTGGACAGCTTTACCCGATGTGGTTGTAGCTTTGATTCGAGCAGACTCAGGCGATCGTCTTTTGGATTATTTCCGACCTGGAGCCTGAGGATAAGGAGGACAAGGGGGACAACTACAAGACCTGCAAAATTAAAGATTTGACACTTCTATAGTACTGGTGTACTATAGAAGATATAAGCCTTCGAGATGTGTTTGCTAAAAATTTGCAGAGTTAGAGCTTCAGAATACAATTGCACAGTGTTTGTTGTTATCCCTCTTTTAGGTGAGGGATGGCATAACTTTTGTGTTTAGTATATTCATTTTTATATTTATTTTAACTTATAAAAAAAATATTTATGGAGAGAAAAATAAGAACTTTTCAAAGAGGAATTTAATAGATATTAATCTTGATCAGGGCAGCTATTAATATGATAAACATAATCAAAAAAAATACAACAAATAATATCCTGCAAGAATCCCAAATTTGGGCTCAGGAAAGTACAAAAATCTCTCTAGTGGAGCTTCTCAAAATTCTTGAGGAAAATCGCCAAAGTATTATTCTCAATCTCAAGCAGTTGCGGAAAAATTATCAACGAAAGGGAATCAAAAGAGTTCCAGGCTATAGAGATGAAAATGGTAGCCTTATCAAACCTTTGCTGACTACAGAATTTATAGATCAAGGTGAGTATGTAGGTATGGGTTCGTTTGAGATGAATCGCAACAGTGCTACTATTAATATGCTCATCAGTCGTGGAGTCAGACTTATTGAAGCTGAAGAAAACACTTCAATGTTTGAAGTTGCGGGTGTGCTGTTGAAGGACTTAGCTATCTTTAGCAATTACACTATTGTCTGCGATGGTAAAGTTAATGTAAAATCTTTGCAGGTAAAAATCAGCAGAAAAAAAGTTTTTGATTTACTTAAGGAAAAAGGTGTTTTAGAAAAGGATGGCTTTCTTGCAGAGGACTTTGATTTTCGCAGTGAATACACTATCCGGCTCGATAATTTACCTCTTGTACCTGTTGATATAGAATACAGTGACATTGATGGTTTATTTGAGCAGCTAGCAGAAGTTAAGGTTCTTATTAGTATCATTTCTGCTCACTTGAAACAAGAGTCAGATGTCTTTGTAAGAGAGCAATTAGAAGAATTAAAAAAATATTATCTATCAAAGAATGTTTATATCAATTTTCCAACAACAAACGAACACAATGATACTAAAGAGGCTGTAGCAGACGGTCTTCTCAATTCAAGGATTAGCTATAAAATTGATATTGGCAACAAAAATATTCTTAACTTAGACAAGCTACAATCTGCAAATAAATTTCTTAATAAAATGTATTATGCCTATGATAAGAAAACTGGAAATATTTTCACTAAGCCTACTTTTGCTTTAGAACCTCATATTGCCTTTAAGCATAAGCAAATGTCACCCAAAACAAAAATAACGAAAGTGGATGAGTTAATGAAACCAATTTTCGATGATTTTCTTGGACTCGAAAATAATGGAATTGTTGAGGGTATTCTGGCAAAAGTTGGTGATATAGCAGGAGTTCAGTGGTTGCATGATAAGCGGAATGGTAAAGCTGTTAGCAGAGAAGAAACAGTTGCAGCTTTGTCGTCGTCTAAAATTAAGTTAGAGAAGTATATAGCAAGAATTTTCCAGGAAAAAATTTGCTTTTTGGTATTTTATATAGGTTGTAAAGGTCATTTGCCAGATACGATAAAAGCAAAAGCTATGACTTTTGAGGAACTTGCTAAAAAATATCCAAATTTGCAATTTTCCAACAAAGAGCAAAATGGGAAATTTTTTGAAGTGGGTAACAGTATTATTAGTGTGCATTCCAAGACTGAATATTATCAGAGGTCGGAATGCAACTAGTTTAAGGAAAATGTACAGATACTGATAAATTAGACCCTAAATTTGGCATCATGTCAATTCTGGGCAATACTGAATCAACGTATGAATCTGTAATTCACGATTGTGTAGAGACGTAGCATTGCTAAGTCTCTACAATTATTTGGGTTCTAACTACAAAAATGTTTACAAGCATAACTCATACCCAAATTTAGAAACGCTGAGTTCTGACCTTTTGAGTTCTATTGTTCTTGACGGTTAGCTAAAGAATTTTGAAGAATATTTTACTTAAAACAGATTCAGTGGGAAAATTCTGACAAAATCTTCTCAAAATAAAGCAAAATATGGAAGATCGCACACAAGCTATTCAGGCTCTTGCCACTAAGCGCTGGCGAGTATCTCTGATGCTTAGTGGAGCCATGATGTTTATCTACTTTGGCTTCATTTTACTGATTGCGTTCAATAAACCGTTGTTAGGGTCATTAGTGATTCCGGGTCTTAGCCTCGGTATTTTACTAGGAGTTTTAGTCATTACATCTGCGTGGATATTAATTTTTATCTACGTGCGCTGGGCAAATAACAGCTACGACAATGAAATTGCTCGACTTTCACGCAAATGAATAGTTAGTGATTGGTTATGTGAATTATGAATGGTAAAACATAAGCACTAACTATTAACAACTGACTAGTGACAACTAACAATTTAACTAACATATGAATAATTTGTGGTACTCTCTGCCATTGGCTACAGTTAACCCTGCAAGCCTGGGTCACTTTAACCCACTAGCGATCGCTTTCTTTATTCTGTTTGTAGCTATTTCTCTAGGGATTACCTACTGGGCAGCAAATTTAACCAAAAACACATCCCACTTTTATACTGCTGGTGGTAATATCAGCGCGTTCCAGAATGGGCTGGCTTTGGCTGGTGACTTTATGAGTGCTGCTAGCTTTTTAGGGATTGCGGGATTGGTAGCGCTGAATGGCTTTGATGGCTTAATTTACTCTATCGGTTTTTTAGTGGGCTGGCCCCTTGTGATGTTCTTAATTGCAGAACCACTACGCAATTTGGGCAAGTACACATTTGCTGATGTGGTAGCTTATCGCTTACAACAGACACCAGTACGAATCGCAGCAGCTATTGGTACACTTGCTGTGATTAGTTTTTACTTAATTGCCCAGATGGTAGGTGCTGGCGAACTCATCAAGCTGCTGTTTGGATTTGAATATGAATTAGCCGTTGTTATCGTAGGTTGCGTGATGATGGCTTATGTCATTTTTGGCGGGATGATTGCTACAACTTGGGTACAAATTATTAAGGCAATTCTGTTGTTAGGTGGAACTGTCTTGTTAGCAGTTCTAGTACTGGCAAAGTTTGGCTTTAACCCAACAACACTATTTGCTGCTGCAGCAACAAAGTATTCAGGTGTACTAGCGCCTGGGAAACTAGTTTCTGATCCCTTCGATGCGATCTCCTTGGGTATGTCGCTGATGTTTGGTACAGGGGGACTGCCTCATATTTTGATGAGGTTCTACACTGTCTCTGATGCTAAAGCTGCCAGAGACTCAGTAACCTACGCTACAGCTTTTATTGGTGTATTTTACCTGCTCACTTTCATTCTAGGCTTTGGAGCAATGGTGCTGGTAGGTCAAGAAGCAATTAAGCAAATTGGCACTGGTGGTAACATGGCTGCGCCAATGTTAGCGCAATTTTTAGGCGGTAATGCTTTCTTGGGATTTATTGCAGCGGTTTCATTTGCTACAATTTTGGCGGTTGTAGCAGGTCTGACACTGTCTGGTGCAGCGGCATTATCTCATGATTTGTGGGTGAATGTGGTGCGCTCAGGTCATGCAAATGAGACAGAACAACTGAGAGTTGCTCGCTTTGCCACAATGTTACTAGGTGCTTTTGCAATATTGCTGGGTATCTTGTTTAAAGGGCAAAATGTTGCCTATATGGTGGGTTTAGCATTTGCGATCGCCGCTAGTGGCAACTTCCCGGCGTTGCTTTTATCCATGCTTTGGCGACGTTTTACTACCACTGGTGCTGTAGCCAGTATGTTGGTGGGTACATTCTCCTCTTTAATTTTGATATACTTCTCGCCTACTATTCAGGTAACTATTCTCAAGCATGCCTCAGCGCCCTTCCCTCTAAAAAATCCCGGTTTAATCAGCATACCCTTGGCTTTTTTGGTAGGTATTGTGGTTTCTTTACTAACTAGTGAACAACAAGCACAAGAAAAATTTGCTGAAGTAGAAAACCGCATACACAGTTAACAGTTATCAGTTAACTCCTCACTCTTCCTCACTCCTCACTCTATTTAACTTCTTTCAGATTGTTCATCACTTGCTGGTACATACTTTGATTGTTTTGTTGCTGAAAAAGGTTTGCAGATTTCTGTAGGTCTGCTATTGCTCCTTGTTTGTCTCCCTGTGCCGCACGAGCATTTCCTCGGTTATTGTAGGCTGCTGCGAATTTAGGATTAAGACGAATTGCTTGATTGTAGTCGGCGATCGCTCCTTCTGTGTCTCCTTGCGCAGCGCGAGCATTTGCCCGATTGTTATAAGCAACAGCATACTGGGGATTGAGGCGAATTGCTTGATTGTAGTCCTCTATAGCCGCGCTTTTGTTTCCCTGCGCTGCATGGGCATTGCCTCTGTTATTGTATGCCTGGGCGTAGTTGGGAGCAAGCCTAACAGCTTGATTATAGTCTTCTATTGCTCCGTATATGTCTTTTTGGTCAGCACGAGCATCCCCTAGATTATTGTAGGCTTGAGCGTAGTTGGGATTGATGCGAATTGCTTCTTCATAATCAGCGATCGCTGCTTGCTTATCTCCCATTTCAAAGTGGACAAGTCCCCGGCTATTGAATGCTTCGGCATAGTTGGGATTGAGACTGATTGCTTTGGTATATGAGGCAATCGCGCCTTGTGAGTCTCCTTTGATATGTTTGTACTGACCCTGAAGATAGAAGTCGCCTGCTTTAGATGGTTTCGTGGATGGTGCCTTAGCAGGAGTCACACCTATTTCTGTTACCAATACATCACTACTCTTAGTGCACGAAACGGTTGCAATCAAGATAAATGTGGTAAGTACGGTTACCCTACAGAATCTTCTTACCTCTGTCAATTCTTGCTCAAATAACCGCAGCTTCATTGTTCATCTTCTTGTGTTTTTGGAATTAGCCGCCAACTTGTATTTTTCTCAATATCCACAGACAAGTGTTCGAGGTTTTCTCCTAAATCTTTCTGAAGTTTTTGAGTTAGTGTGATGGGAAAATCCAAATTTAAATCTTGGCTTTCTACTAATCTCACTAGTTCTGCAAAAGGTACTTTTACAGTTGCACGCTCATAACTAGTCAGCTTAAAATCAGATGTTTCCGATACATTTTGAGCTTGCATAGCTTTTTTAACTCGCTCTTGTAAATGCTCAAACTCTGAATTCAATAGTCTCCACTGGTGTTCAATTTCCCTGTATCTTGAAGTCAGCGCTTTTAAATCTTCCGTTGTAGGTTCCTTGTTTATTTGATCGTTTAATTCTATCAAACGCTGGTGTATTTGAGCAAGATAAATGCAGTCTAGGTAAGCATACTCTATTTGTTCTTCAGTGAGAGGTCTCTGTCCCCAGTCGCTACTTTGTTCTGTTTTATCTATATTGCCAAAATGGCAAAGTTCGGCTGCTAGAGTTTTGAGTTGATAGTTAGGTACTGGCAAGAGATAGTAAGGAATTTTTTTTGCCATTTCCAAAGTACAAGTAATATTTTTTGCTTTCTTATTACCTAATAATTTCAAATCATAGCTAGCATTGTGAAAGACTTTTTTAATATTAGGATTAATCATAATTTTGTCAATAAAATCAGCAATGATATCAGGAAATTCCAACACATCTAAAATGAAGATGCGATCGCCACTGAGATCGGTTGGATCATCTAATACCTGAATCAATGAGAGTTTAGGATATTTATTTCTATATTCAGCAACTTCAGTGTCTAGCCATAAAGTCCTCGCTTTAGTATATTCAACAACTAAAGAAGAGATTTCACTTTTTGATGTCAAATATGGCATTTGTTAACATTTCCTGAAATTTGGGCAGGCGCAGTTAAGTTACAGTTTCCCAACTTAGCACTTTCTTGATAAGTTTTCTGTCGTTTAAATTTTTGCCTGCATTTGCCTATAGTGCTCCTAAATGATTCGTGAGGGTAGAGAAACCCGGTTTCTAGATCAAACAAAAAGAGTTTAATGTTCTTCTGGTGATAGAATATAATGAGGAGTTTCTTGTAGTTTTCAACTATCTAAAGTTAGATTGTTTGGTTTTTGGTAGTCTATTTTACAGAATTCAGAGGAAAAAAATCTGTTTTCGATGATAAGCTGGCTGCATTTACACATAGCTCATAGATATACGTTTTTATGACTTCTCAGATTAGCTTTTTAATGTGTCCCCCTGACTACTACGATGTAGACTATGTGATCAACCCTTGGATGGAAGGTAATATTCACAGGTCATCGCGTGATCGATCCGTAGAGCAGTGGGAAGGATTGCATCACATTTTAAAACAGCATGCGATTGTTGGTTTGGTGAAACCTCAAAAAGGTTGGCCTGACATGGTATTCACTGCCAATGCTGGATTGGTACTGGGGAATAATGTTGTTTTAAGTCGCTTTTTACATAAAGAACGTCAAGGAGAGGAACCTTACTTCAAAAAGTGGTTTGAGGAAAAGGGATATACAGTGTATGAGCTACCCAAAGACCTGCCTTTTGAAGGTGCAGGGGATGCACTCCTAGATCGAGAAGGACGGTGGTTGTGGGCAGGGTATGGTTTTCGCTCAGAATTAGATTCTCATCCTTACTTAGCTAAATGGCTGGATATTGAGGTGTTATCGTTGCGCTTGATAGATGAGCGCTTTTATCACCTGGATACGTGCTTCTGTCCTCTAAAAAATGGTTATTTACTATACTACCCATCCGCATTTGACTCCTATTCTAACCGCTTAATTGAGATGCGGGTATCACCACAAAAGCGGATCGCTATTTCAGAAGCCGATGCAGTGAACTTTGCCTGTAATGCGGTCAATATTGATCACATTATTGTCATGAACAAAGCTTCGGAAGAACTGAAAGCACGCCTTGCAGAAGCTGGTTTCCACGTGATTGAAACACCGCTGAACGAGTTTCTCAAAGCAGGTGGCGCGGCTAAATGTCTAACGCTGCGAGTGACAGAACCAGTACTGGAAGAAGTTCACGCAAATGTTCCAGTCGAAAGTCGCATACTTCGTCTAGAAGGACACTTACTCGATTCGGGTTTGATCAATCGTGCCCTGGATTTGATTGTAGACAACGGTGGTAGCTTCCAAGTGCTAAATTTCCTCTTGGGAGAGCAACGGCAAAGTACCTCAGCCGCAGAGGTGAAGGTGTCAGCTCCCTCTCATGAGGTGATGGAAAGTATCATATCTTATCTTATTGATTTAGGTGCAGTCGATCTGCCTCAAGATGAGCGTGATGCTAAGCTAGAACCTGTCACTCAACCAGGGGTTGCTCCTGAGGATTTCTACGTCACCACAATTTATCCTACAGAGGTAAGGCTGAATGGTGAGTGGGTCAAAGTGCAAAATCAGCGGATGGATGGAGCACTTGCGATTACCTCAACTCCTAACGGTATAGTAGCGAAGTGTAAAATAATACGAGATTTGGAGGTTGGGGATTACGTGGTTGTGGATGTGCAAGGTATCCGCACCATCCGTAAAACCGAATCACGAGAACAACGTAACACTCAAGAGTTTAGCTTCATGTCGGCAGGTGTTTCTAGCGAGCGACGTGTAGAATTAGTTGTCGAGCAGGTGGCTTGGGAATTACGTCAAATCCGTGATTCAGGTGGTAAAGTTGTTGTTACAGCAGGACCAGTTGTGATCCATACAGGTGGCGGTGACCATCTGGCACAACTGATTAGAGAAGGATATGTGCAGGCGTTGCTAGGTGGAAATGCGATCGCCGTCCATGATATAGAGCAAGCAATCATGGGCACTTCTCTAGGTGTAGATATGCAACGAGGGATCGCTGTACGGGGTGGTCATCGCCATCACCTCAAAGCCATTAATACCATTCGCAGTTACGGTAGTATTGCCAAAGCTGTCGAGGCTGGAGTGATTCAGAGTGGCGTAATGTATGAATGTGTTCGCAATAATGTTCCTTTCTGCCTTGCTGGCTCAATTCGGGACGATGGTCCTTTGCCTGATACGCAGATGGATCTGATCAAAGCACAAGCTGAATACGCTCGCTTACTTGAGGGTGCAGAGATGATTTTGATGCTGTCAAGCATGCTGCACTCCATTGGCGTGGGCAATATGACTCCGGCTGGCGTGAAGATGGTATGTGTGGATATCAATCCAGCGGTGGTGACAAAGTTAAGCGATCGCGGCTCAATCGAATCCGTTGGTGTGGTAACAGATGTGGGTTTGTTCCTCAGTCTGCTGATACAGCAATTGGAGAAGCTGACCAGTCCGTATACGACTAAGGTTGGTTAGAGATTGACACTCCCCTGACTGATTAAATTTCGCTGTCGCTCATTTAATCGAAAAGTCAGGGGATTCTACCTTCACCCTAGTTACTTGCTCTAACAGGTTTTCACCAATTAGAGTAGAGGTCACTAGTCCAGTAGCGTTACTTTGGGATTGC
>JAJPJF010000224.1 GCA_021324415.1 Nostocales cyanobacterium Centralia_MAG_434 | reverse complement strand
GCAATCCCAAAGTAACGCTACTGGACTAGTGACCTCTACTCTAATTGGTGAAAACCTGTTAGAGCAAGTAACTAGGGTGAAGGTAGAATCCCCTGACTTTTCGATTACATGAGCGACAGCGAAATTTAATCAGTCAGGGGAGTGTCAATAAATCTTCTTTTACAAATTAGGGGCACAGCCATGCCCCTATATAGTTAGACTGCGGTTTTTTCTAACATCAACTTAGAACGCTTTATCTGTTCTGGAACAGCGACAGGGTAATCTCCACTGAAGCAGGCAGAACAGAAGCTTTGAGGATCTTCTCGTGTTGCTTCTAACATTCCTTGCCATCTGAGATAAGCTAGTGAGTCTACCTCAAGCAGCTTCGCAATCTCTTCCACGGACTTAGTAGCAGCAATCAGCTGATCTTGACTATCCGTATCAATACCATAGAAGCAAGGGTGAGTCACTGGAGGAGAAGAAATACGCATATGTACTTCAACTGCACCCGCCTCACGCAACGCTTTGACGAGTTTGCGGCTGGTGGTACCCCGAACAATCGAGTCATCAACTATCACTACTCGTTTACCATAGAGCACATCCTTGAGAGGGTTGAGTTTCATCCGGATACCCAAGTCACGCATGGTTTGTGTGGGCTGAATAAAGGTGCGCCCTACGTAGCGATTTTTAATTAACCCTTCTGCATAAGGAATGCCAGAAGATTGGGAATAGCCAATGGCTGCTGGAATACCAGAGTCAGGAACACCAAAAACAATATCGGCATCAACAAGGGATTCTTCTGCTAATCTCCGCCCTAACCGCATTCGGTAGCTATAGAGGCTTTCCTCGTTCATAACGCTATCTGGACGGGCAAAGTAAATCATCTCGAAGATGCACAGTTTTCGCTGGGGTTTTGGACTCCATTGAAAAGAAGCCAACCCAGCGTCTGTAATCCAAACTAACTCACCCGGCTCCACCTCTCGTAAGTATTCAGCACCTATGATATCTAAACCACAAGTTTCTGAGGCAAGAACGTAACGAACAGGATTCTCACCAAATGTGCCAATAACTAGAGGTCGAATGCCATTAGGATCGCGCACACCCATGATACCGTTGGGAGTGCCCACAACTAAACTAAAGGCTCCTTGACAACGTTGAAATGCAAGAATTGCACCTTCTAACCACTCGGCACCTGCATCTATTTCTTGGGCGATCGCAAAGGCAATCATTTCTGAGTCAGTTGTTGTGACTAAGTTGCATTTTTGCTTTAACAACTCATCTCGCAACTGCACCGTATTGACTAAATTACCATTGTGTGCCAGAGCAATTTTTCCTAGACGGGTTTCCACAACAGCAGGTTGAGCATTGACTTTGCGGCTAGAACCTGTAGTTGAATAACGAGTGTGGCCAACAGCTATGCTACCAGTTAAGTTACTTAAAATTGATTCATTAAAGACTTGTGACACCAACCCCATGTCTTTATGTAAATGCACTTGTCCATCTTCAAATGTGGCAATGCCAGCTGATTCTTGACCCCGGTGCTGAAGGGCATACAATCCAAAGTATGTGAGTTTAGCAACATCTTCTCCGGGTGCGTAGATGCCAAAAACACCACAAGCTTCTTCTGGCTTATCACCAAAATTTTCACTTGCTTCAGTTAGGCTACTAGTCTGCTTGAAGTGAGCATCCTGGGGGAGGGGATAGTCGTCGGGGATCATGGTAGCTGTGCTCCTGATGATGGTGTCAATTCTCTAGAAGTCCGTAAAAGGATAGTTAATAAAATCTTAATAAATCGTTAACTGTCCAATTAAAACTGTACCGCAATAAGGCCTAAGGACGGTAATAAGAAAGTTAAGAGTTGGAAGTTAAAAGTGAGGAATTGAAGAAGGAGGGCAGAGGGGGAGGAGGGGACAAGGAGGACAAGGGGGATAAGGGAAGGGGATGCCCTATGCCCCTAATCCCCATTCCTAACTCCTAATTCCCAACCGCCTTTCAATAGCATGAAAGTAGCGATCGCCCATCTCCTCAATCCTAACGTTGAGTAAAATTTCGTTATCAGCTGTTAAAACCCGCAAACCGATTTCGGAATTCCCCACTTTACCAAGTTTTTGCCAGTCTTGGCCCAGATGTTCCTGTAAGTAGGACTCCCAAATTTGTTGTTGTGCTGACGGCACAGAGACTAAAATTCGCGCGCCACCTTCGCCAAACAGCACTTCATCCCAACGCAAGGGAGGCTTATCACTTTCGACTTCTAGTGTAACTTCTGCGCCGAGATTGCCTGCTATGCAAGATTCTGCCAAAGCTACAGCAACTCCACCTTCAGCACAATCATGAGCCGAAGACACCCATCCTTGACGTATTCCTTCACGGCAAGCTTGCTGCACACGGCGTTCCAAATCAAAATCTACGTGGGGTGGTTGACCAGCAACAGTATTGTGAATAGTTGCTAAATATTCAGAACCACCCAAAGAAACTTTAGATTTTAAAGGTAATCCCAAAAGATAAATCACATCACCTTCTGCTTGCCAAGCTTGACCACAAGTCTTAGTTAGATCAGGGATCAAACCCACCATACCGACAACTGGAGTAGGGTAGATTGGTTGAGGGTTGCCTTGAGAATCAAGAGTTTCATTGTATAGAGATACATTCCCACCCGTCACTGGGGTTGCCAATTCTCGACAACCAACAGCCAAACCGCGACAAGCTTCTGCTAATTGCCAGTAACCAATCGGTTTTTCTGGACTACCAAAATTGAGGTTATCAGTGACTGCCAAAGGTTCTGCACCCACGCAGCTAAGGTTACGGGCTGCTTCTGCCACTACTGCTTTAGCACCCTCATAGGGATCAAGATAAACATAACGAGGATTGCAATCAACCGTAGCAGCAACGGCGGATTGAGGAGAGTGGGATGTTTTCCTCATTCCCTCATCTTGGGGGCGTAAGCGAATAATAGCTGCATCTGCAAAACCAGGGTTCATAACAGTATTGTTCTGAACTTGATGGTCATACTGACGATAAACCCAACGTTTAGAAGCAATAGTAGGAGTATCAAGTAAAGTTAACAAGATTTTGTTCCAGCTTTGGAAGTGTCCTTGAATTTCAATACCAGCCGTTGTACTTGCCGATAGAGAATCAGATGTCCATTCCCAAGCTTTACGTACATATTCTGGTGGTTCTGTTAACACTTCTCGCTGATACAACGGCGTATTTTCGACCAAAGCATCAGCAGAAATCTCTGCTGCTACTTCACCTTTGAACCAAATTCGGATGATAGGTTCAGCGATGACAGTACCAGCGACCACTGCATGCAATCCCCAACGGTGGAAAATATCGATTAACTCTTGTTCCCGTCCTTTTTGGGCAACAAACAGCATCCGTTCTTGAGATTCAGACAGCAAATATTCATAAGGCACCATCCCTGTTTCCCGGACAGGAATTTTATCTAAATCCAGGTCAATTCCCACACTGCCTTTTGCTGCCATTTCTGCTGTAGAACAGGTAATGCCAGCAGCACCCATGTCCTGTGCTGCGACAACAGCACCTGTCTTAAATGCTTCTAAACATGCTTCGATTAATGATTTTTCTAGAAACGGGTCGCCTACCTGCACGGCTGGACGGTCATCTACTGATTCATCACTGAGTTCTGCACTAGCAAAGCTTGCACCTCCCATACCATCACGTCCGGTAGTAGAACCAACATACAGCACAGGATTCCCTATGCCAGATGCTCCAGATTTTACAATTTCTGGCGTTTCCATCAATCCTAACGCCATGACGTTTACCAAGGGGTTATCGGAGTAAGCTTTGTCAAAGTAGATTTCGCCCCCAACAGTTGGGACGCCAACACAATTACCATAATGAGCGATACCAGCTACCACACCGCTAAAAAGCCGTTGGGTTTTGGCATCTTCTAGAGAACCAAAGCGCAGAGAGTTTAAGACAGCAATCGGACGCGCACCCATTGTAAAGATATCTCGAAGAATACCTCCGACTCCTGTTGCCGCCCCTTGGAGGGGTTCGATCGCTGAGGGATGATTGTGAGATTCAATTTTAAAGGCAAGTTGCAACCCATTACCCAGATCCACAACACCAGCATTTTCACCTGGTCCTACCAAAATACGCTGTCCTGTTGTGGGAAATTGTTTAAGTAAAGGTCGAGAATTTTTATAACAGCAATGTTCTGACCACATCACCCCAAACATTCCTAGTTCAGCTTTGTTGGGATGACGTCCTAGTCGCCGGACAATTTCTTCATATTCTTGTGGCTTTAGACCTTCAGCAGCAATTTCTGAGGGAGAAAAGTGAGATTTAGCGGTCATGGGAGTTAAGACACCAAGGGGACAGAGAATCATTCTACTTCTATCTTGCCTTTGGTAAGTTGAAGGTCAACTCCATAACCGTTTGCAAAAGCACTCCTAACGAGAGTTTAATCTCTAAGGATTGATGATTCCGTAATAAATGGCTACAACAAATAGGAAACTTCCTACCACTAAGGTTAAGCCAATGATTAATCGAGGATCAGGTAGGGTTTTAATGGGAAGTATATTATCTCTTTGTCGCCAAGTTTGGGAGTGAGATTTCTGTATATTTTCGGTAATTTCTCGATTAGAAGTTTTTATTTTTTCTGATAAAGGATGATGGCTTCTAGTCATTTTTCCTTTTCCATTTGCGAATTATTTGCTGTTATATTTCCAAATATTTCCGAATAACTACATCTTTCTTAAGAATTACCTTTGCTTAGTATTTAATTCTTCTAAATGGTGTACACGATGTCAAGATTATATGTAATTAAAATCACATTCATGTTTTCATATGAAAAACATATTACAAATAAAAATCTCCTGCTCACCAGAGAGGCATATGGCAGGAGACAATAATCTTGAGTAATCTTGATATCTGCTTAAATTCTCAGTCTTATTGAACTGCTTATAAATTTTTACTACCTGTTGATAGAAAGAGTATTAATTGTGTTTGTAAATATAAACACTGCAAAAAAACAACTCATATAATTGCATGTTATTTTTACATTGCATCTCATGAGATTCTTATGAGGATTATATTTTGCTTTTTCTTTGTATTGACGACAACAAACTAATTTAACATTAAATTACTTCTATAGTAGGAAAAATGATAGAAGTAGTCGTAGTTAAATTTGTGTATTGCTCTTATGTAGCTAAAGGTTAGCAGATTTATGGGGATATAAATCTAAACATCAAGTCTGTTGTGTCCTCAAAATTGCTCTTCTTTTTCTATAAAAATTAACGATTGAACTCGATTGAGGGCTGAAAGGTTATGCAGTTGCAGAGGTTGTTAGCTTTGTAAAGCTTCCAATTTAGAGTCTTCGTTTAGGAAAAATGTGAGTAAAATACATGGCAAAGAAATTTCCAAAATTTAACCAGGATCTCGCACAAGATCCGACTACGCGTCGGATTTGGTATGCGATGGCCATGGGAAATGATTTTGAAAGTCATGATGGCATAACCGAAGAGAGACTTTACCAAAGAATCTTTGCGAGTCACTTCGGTCATATAGCAATCATCTTCCTATGGGCATCCAGCCTCCCATTCCACGTAGCTTGGCAAGGTAACTTTGAACAGTGGATCAAAGATCCT
>JAJPJF010000495.1 GCA_021324415.1 Nostocales cyanobacterium Centralia_MAG_434 | reverse complement strand
TTTATAGAAAGGCTCAAAAATTTAGAATCCAGTCATAGCAAGGCATATAGGCTCTGATTAGATTTTATTTATTATTCGACTCCATAAAAAGAACTGAAGAGCCGATACTCTCACTACAAAATAAATCTGCCAAATCAAGATGCTCCCATATTCAATGACATTATACCGAGGGGAGAAATTGTAGGCATAAAAATTGGGGTGAAGACAGCAATAATCTCAAAACTTTATTACTAACAGTCTATCTTTTAAGTAGTAATTTCAGAAATCTGGTTTATTTTTCAACGAGTTCTCCACTTTTTAGATTTATCTTCGAACTATAACTACTCCACTCTATAAATCAACTGAAGTTGATAAGTTAAAATTTTGATTTTACTTGCATTCTGAATTAGTAGGTTTACGCTCTTTATCTTACTAGTTAGAAAAGAGTAAATCATTACTGTGGTCAAGGCAAAAGTAATTAGAGAGGATATTTCCCGTGAATAGTTTTTTTCGTCGGCAGTCTTCAGCTAGTACCGTCTTACTATCTCTAGGAATTGCAGCTGGTGCAATGACTCCCATAGTCATTTCCACTCCAGCTTTATCTCAAACTGCTGCTCCAACCATTACAAATCCAGCAGGTTCTCCATATCCATCTACAACAACTAGCTTTTCTGATGTTGGAGTGGATTACTGGGCACGTCCATTTATTCAAGCTCTAGCTGCAAGAAACGTGATTAGTGGTTTTCCTGATGGAACTTTTCGACCACAGGAACCTGTGGATCGTGCTGAATTTGCAGCCATGATCCAAAAAGCTTTTAGCAAAAGCCCAGTTCGACAGTTAAGTTCAAGTGGATTTAGAGATGTTTCACCTAACTACTGGGGAGCGTCTGCAATTAAAGAAGCATACGAAACTGGATTTATGACTGGCTACCCTGGTGATTTGTTTCTGCCAAATCAGGAAATTACCAAAGTACAAGCGCTGGTTGCTTTAACAAATGGTCTGAATTTAGCTGCCAATAGTGCCGCATCAAATAGTCTCAATACATACTACTCAGACGCTTTTGCAGTTCCAACCTATGCTGTTAATAATGTAGTGGCAGCGACAGATGCAAATCTTGTTGTCAACTACCCAAATGTGAGGCAACTCAATCCGCTAGTACCTATAACTCGTGCGGAAGCAGCCGCACTAATATATCAAGCCTTGGTTAGGCAGGGACAATTGCAACCACTTGCGAATAATCTCACAGGGGCTCAATACATAGTAAGTTCAACCACTGGAACCACTAGCAGCACTCAAACCAGTACTCAGATGCAATCAACAGGAAGCAGTACTCAAACCAGTACTCAGATGCAATCAACAGCAAATAGTACAAATGGTATTGATGTCGGTAGAGCTACTCGTGGTGGTAGAAGTTATATCGGGATTGGTGGCAATATTGGTCTGACTGGTAGTTCAGCTTTGAGCGATGGAAATTTTACTGTGATCAGCAAGCTTGGACTAACACGTAACATTTCGCTCCGACCATCTGCAGTGATTGGGGATAATCCTGTTGTCTTGGTTCCCATCACCTTGGACTTTGCCCCACAATCAGAAACTCCTTTTGGTGGAAATACGTTTACCATATCTCCTTACTTGGGCGCTGGAGTGGCTATTGATACTAGTCATGACACTGATGTAGGTGCAATGCTGACTGGTGGCGTAGATGTGCCTTTAGGTTCTCGATTTACGGCAAATGCTAGTGTTAATGCAGCTTTCCTTCGTGATACAGATGTAGGAATAGTGCTAGGAGTTGGCTACAATTTTTAAGTTTTGAGATGTGTAGCAAAAACCACGAGTCAACTCAACCAAAAATTTCATCTGTGACAAGACAACAGAATTTTATAAGGTTCGCTAGGGCGTATTTTCTATCATCTCTGTTGTTTCATTGATGGCTAGTATGTTTTTTGCTGGCTCTTAAATATTGTGGTGTGGAGTTAATTAAAGGGTGATATGCGTCAACTGCTTATCCAAGTACCACGCGGACATGGTAAAGATTGTATTATCCAGGCAATTCAAAGCCACTTACTTCAGCAAGGATTTTATGTGACGCCACTTATCAATGTCAATGTTTTAGAGCCATGAACTGCCTATCCTTAAAAACTGTTATGTCCAAGCGGCGTTTGTTATCTCTTGTTGTAGGTAAGCAATCAATCTGGCTACAAGTAACGTTGGGAACTTTGAATGCCTGCCTCATGCCTGCTTTAGCTGCCCATCCTGCCTTGGGTGCAGAACGTATTGAGGTATCCTACGGCATTTTGGAGCGGTCTATCCCAATTCATTCTCTCGAAACTTATGCTAAGACTGGCAAAGTAGATGATAAACTAGCTGCATATGCAAATTCTCAGGAACTTAAGCAGCTAAGGCAGATTTTGCTGACTCGCATTCCCTTAAATGTAGTGGAGGTTTCGCAGTTTCTTTACACCCCAATTGGCGAGAGATTGTTAAAACGTCTGGGAGAATTTATTCAAACGCAATCTCACCTATCAGGATTTTATGCAATTCGAGCAGCGTTGATTTTAGCAGCGGCTGATCCACAAGGTTTAACGCTCCTGAATGTACTACGTAAGTTTCCCTCAAATGCGATTTCAATTAATTTAGATCGTACCCTGAAGATTTCCCAGGCGTTTGAGACTCTCGTCAATCAAACTCAAAAGGCGATCGCACTTATCAAGGAACAATCAGCCTTTGAGGCAAGCAAAACTCCTGTACTTACAGCCCCTTCAATGCCAAATTGGGGAAAACCGGGTCGCTTTACTTGGCAAAAGCAAACCATCAAACTCAATGACCTATCCCGCAAACGCAACTTTCTTGCTGACATTTACCTTCCACAAACATCAAATCCCTGCGCAGTCATTGTAATCTCATACGGACTGGGCTCTGATTTAACAAGTTTTGCTTACCTGGCTCGTCACCTTGCTTCTTATGGCTTTGTAGTTGCTATTCCACAACATCCAGGCAGTAATGCACAAAAGTTGCAAGCACTATTGTCAGGTACGGCGGAGCAAGTAACTAGCCCTAGAGAATTTATTGATCGACCATTAGATGTTAAGTATCTATTGGATGAACTCACTCGCCTATCAAAGTCTAACCCAAAATTTATGGGACGTTTGAATTTGCAACAAATTGGCGTTGTAGGACAATCTTATGGTGGATACACAGCCTTGGCATTGGCAGGAGCACCGATTAATTTTCCGCAACTCGAAAAGACATGCCCAGCTTTAGAGGACACACTCGATATTTCGCAGTTACTTCAATGCTTGGCTCTGCGGTTGCCACAAGTCCCTTATAATCTTAGAGATCCACGAGTCAAGGCAGTTATTGCTATTGACCCTGTTGACAGAAGTATTATGGGGCAAGCCAGTCTTAGCCAAATCAAAATCCCGGTCATGATTGTAACTGGTAGTGCAGATATCATTGCTCCCGCTTTACTAGAACAGATTCAACCCTTTAGTTGGTTAACAACACCAAACAAATATTTAGTGCTAATTGATGGTGGCACACACTTTTCCACGATTGCAGAATCACCAAACTCAGCAGTACCCATTCCCACAGACGTTATTGGTCCAGATCCAGCCTTAGCACGTAGCTATATTCAAGCTTTAAGTGTTCCCTTCTTCCAAACCTACATTGCCAATCAACCAAATTACTATCGCTACCTGAGTTCAGGTTACGTCGATGCTATCAGTCACAAGCCACTGCCACTCTCGTTAGTTACATCTGGTCACTTCCACTCATCTGGAAAAAACCCTTAACGCTGTTTCTTTAAGACCAACTTTGCAGTGGAGATGTCATTGAACAATTGCATTAGAAAAAGTTTAGTTTTCTAATTGCTTCTATCATAAGTTCAAGATTCTCTCCTTTCTACGTTATCTCCAAGGGTACACAGTTTTAGCAACTAACACAGGTTTGTTACCATACTCCATTTCCAGCTGCCTTTTCATATTGGCATCCCAGGTAAAGTGGTAGTCTTGTTGAATTGCAGTGACTTCAAACGGACGAACTTCACCATACACCACTAGTGTTTCTCCCTTATGAATCGCCACTTTAGGTGGTGCTTTTAATAGAACAAGCAAGTCTTGCCCACCAAATAACTGCTCTTTGTCCAGCTTTAATAAAATCGGACTGTGAATATTTGAGACTTTAGCCTGAACTACAACTTTACGTCCATAGTACTGTTTGGGGTGTTGAGTTACTTGACCAGGTTTAGGCTCTAGTAGAATGTATCGAGCAATAATTGCAGGTTTATTAATGTAGTCTGCATAAGATTTGTCCTGTAGTTTCAGATTAAACTCTTGCTCAATTTTTGGAATGACTAAATTGCGCACCTGACCAGTAACTTGAACTTCTACATTCGGATCAACAGGTAGATTGAAAGGCACGCCCGAAGCATTCACAACGACAATGGGTTTGCCACCAAAGAATCGTGCATCACTTACCGTGAAGGAACTCATACCAATTTTTTGAATAGGTATGCTTCTAATCGTTACAGTTTTATCAATAAATTTATCTGTATTATTAGTTATTGTAGATGTATTGGTGATAGTTGCTTTGGAACCAAAAAAGCTACAACCTCTCATTAGTAGAGCAATCCCTACAAGAGAAATTAATACCAAGACATTACAAAGTCCCTGAAGTAGCCCTCCGTTTTCAGAATTGTTATTGCTTCTAGTCATAATGGAACCCTATCTCCTGTCAGTTGTATGCAGTATAGTTTCTAACTATTTAAACTATAAAAAGAAGAAAAAAAGCAGAAGCAGCAGAACATTACCAGCCTGAATGAGTTATGGAAAATATTGAGATTTACAAAAATCTCGCATATGTTTACTTCTCACTTCTTATGCCTAGTCAAAATATTGTTGTCTAAAAATTGAATCACTATGTCATACTGCTGTTGCACATCTCTACGGTCTAATTCTTCTGGTAATCCCTCTTGACTACCTCGAGCATATCCCAAAGCTTACCTAATTTGACATTTCTCATTTTTCATTTGTTATATGGTGGTAAGTCTGGACCCACTCGGGCTTTCACAATGACCCTTTTTACACCTCTAATCTGCTTTGCTAGAGGTTGGATCATATCCAGTTGTTTTTGAGTTTGAACTATTCCTGCTACGCTAACGACTCCCTTTTTGGCATCAACTGCTAGCTGAGAGGATGGTATATTGACCTCTAATTTACTGCGGACCTCGCTTTCTAAATTGCGATCAGATCTTGCCTTCCCTTGCCCAAACATGTCGTACCTTTGCTCTCGTGCGCGAATGTCAGAGTTGGCTTGATTTCTCCGGATCTCACTAGTCGCATCACTTTTGTTATTTAAAACTGTATCCAAATTAGGCGGTTTACCATTAGTCTCGATGGAATTGGGCGCGTCAGAACTTGTTTTAGCAACATCACTACAAGCAGCAACTCCAGAAATTAGAGCACCACTCAGTAGCACTGGAATTAGCTTGTTCATTTCTGATTTCCTCTTGATTACTATCTCCTAACTTACAGTTGTTTTTTACTATCTTTCTAATGCTGTTTGTACAATTATTCAATATTGAATTGCTAATATCTTCAATCACTTGAATAGCAAAAATGCTCTAGCAAATTTTTGTAAGTTAGTATTTGAATTTTATTTTTCAATTTAAATTTATTATAACATCGTTGATGCATATTCAAACTAAACCAATGATAGAAACAAAGAGTTATTAACGTAACTATGAATAACTTTTCATTTCTGCCAATAGGTATAGTCAAATTATTTCTAAAGTAACAATTTGGAAAAAGTGTATAATTTCTGCACAAGTTCTCCACCATTTTTGCTTAATTTACACTTAAGTGGGTCGTTGAGAATAAACGATTATTTGTTAAGGTTGGGCATAGGTTGAAAACAAGAGCTTAATATTCCTTCACACAGTTAGCTTTAATTTCACCGACTTACTTATAAACAGTATTCTTGTACTTGAAAAGGTACTATAGCAACTGCTAATTGTGGATACTGAAAGTCATCAAATTTTCATACCAACAATTGAAAATCTCTTAAATAGTAGCTTTGTGAGCAAAATATTTATGCAAAAACACAATCACTTGAGCAAAAAACGTACAGCCCTATTGAGAACTATCTGTGGGAGCTTAATAACTGGTGTGGCAGCAATTCCTCTAGCAGCTGTAGCACAGCAACCCACTTCCAAAGTCAATCCTTGCCCTAGCATTTTCTACGAAGAGCCACATAATCATCAAGTTTTAGTTCCACAGGGATGCCCACCCAATGCTGCAACTCAAAGACTGATTCGTCAAGAGAGATTTCCTCGTCAATCATTCAATCTAGTTGTTCCTCCCGTGAGGCGCTCTGATGTTCTACAACCACCTTTGCCAGCAAATAGACAAAATGCCATTGCTTCAGTTGAACCAATGTCAGGCAAAGTGAATGTGAGATTGAAAAACGACACTAACGCCTGGATTTCCTATCAAGCAATAGGGTATACTCAACCCAGAACTCTCTTGGGTGGACAAGAAATTGTCTTGAAAGACTTACCAACACCTGTCACCATCACAATGGTGCGTCAAGATGGAGGTCTCTTAAAAGTCAGACCACTGTCTTCTCATAAGTTAGGGACATTGGCTGTGTCATTAGATGAAAAAACCACTCCTGATAATAATCAAGGTGTCTTGAGAATTCAGAGAAATGGCAAAGTTTATCTGAATTAAGTTATAGATTGCAACTAAACCTAATAATCAGGCGATTACAGTAGGAATAATGGGTGAGTAAAGTAGTTAATGATTCAAACTCAAAATTCAACTGGCTTCATACTAGAGTCAAATCAGAGGTGACTTAACCATTCGATGATCAATATGTACTACTTATAAACATAGGAAATGAGGTCAGTAGGCGTCCTATATAACTCCTAAGCTGATCTAAGGCTAAGGAGAAATCAGGGAGAAAACTCCATTGATTGTGGATACTGGCAACAAAGTTCCTCAAAGAGTTCAGATAATTTGGTAATTGAACAAGCAAAATCCAGGTTTCTGTTATGAAGTTTGGAAGCAGCACAAGCCCAATAAATGTTCCAAATCCTACTAACAGTCCTACAAGCATCAGTACTGCTAGCCAGCGTATTTTGACAATCTTCTGCAACCAGCGCAAACTAGTCTGTAAAACAAAAGCTAACAGTGCGGCAATAGCAACTATCTCTAGAACTAATCTTATTTTGTAGAGAATATATGCGACTACTACCAACCAAAATGTTAGGGGAGCACCTCGAGTAAACTTGTCTCTTAAACTATCTTTCATTTCTATTGCCTGACATAGAACTGCCTATCATTGATGTATGCAAGCTAGATGTATATCAGAATAAAAAAATATACATACTGGCATTTACAGCAATTTTCGGGTCATTTAACCATAGTCGTAGGAGCGCAAGGCATGGTGCTCTTACAATCAGTCTGGTTTATTTACTGTAAGTATCATATTCAGTACGTTCTAGCTGTCTCAACTGTCGCAGGATAGGGAATCAATATACCAATTAAACAACGAACAAGACTCATACCGATTCACTATATATGATACATCTGGTAACAAAAGAGACAAGGAGGACAAGGGAGAGAATTTGTATCAAGAATTTCATGAAATGGTATCAGTAGTACTAAACAGGTAATGATGCATTGTAGAAATATACAAAATAGCAAATAGCACCAACGTGATTCTTCAACAATCAAGAAAACAGGCGATTCTAAAAATGTGTCTGTAAGACAAACGCACTTTTAGAATTGCCCGCGTTGATGTATTGCACCTCTGTTATTCGCAGTGATTTAAGTTGGAGCGAAATACTGCGAATGTAATATTTAGTACTCTAAAGCTAATTAGTGTTTATGAAATTGAGCAACCATTGCAAACTATGCTCACTGAGCAATTGTTGTAGGTCGCTAATTGCAATTCTAGAATCTTGGGTCTTGTCAGGTTCTTGTTTTGGGCTATCATGTCTTTGTCTTGTAGACAGCCCCATTTGTTTAAGTAAACGGTTTAGGTGACGATCAGTAATCTCAATACCAAATTCATTCCCTAAATGTTTGCTCAACCATTGGGCAGTCCAACATTGAAATGGATAGCCATACTCACGAGGGCTATGGCTGACCAATTCTTTCAAGCGCTCAAGATATTGCTCATTTACACTCTTCGGTCTACCTATCGGTTGCTCCTGCCATTTGTGAGCTAAGCCAGCTTTTGCTACACCAATCCAGTACCGTGCCATATGGTAAGAACAACCCAAAGTTTTACAGATTTGGGTTTGAGATTTACCCTGATCTGCTAGTAACATGACTTCAATGCGACGGCGGTATTTTGATTGTAAATTGGATTGCAAATTTTGCAGCAATATTTTTCGCTGAAAAGCTGTTAACAACTTGCCATTTTCAAGGTCATTACTGTCTGATAATTGAGATAAATCTATATTGCTTGACATAGCTATTACAAGTTTTAGCTAAATGTAAATATGCAACTACTTCTCTTGATAAATGCCCCCTCCTAGCATTAGCTTTATTAATTATCAAGCTATGGTGCAATACAGTTCAATTACTGCGTTGGTAAGTTGAAAATTCCTTAATAGGGTGCTGAACTTCAAACTTCAATATTAGTAAGTAACTTTTAGCCAACACATATAACAGTGGATATTAAGTAGTAAGATACTACTTATGATTTATACTAATACTCTTCCCTAAGTTAGATCCTCTAATTAACTTTGATTGTTAACTGTAATACCGATAAATTCGGGAGCATCTCGATTTGGCAGATTTATTTTGTAGTGTGAGCATTTTGCTCGCTATATATATCACACGAGCGAGATACTCACACTACTTATTCCATTGGAGAGGCATTGAGATGGCGAACAGGTCTAGAACGCCAACCCTTAGAAGCGAGAGGTTTTTATGCAATTTTAGCCGTAGCAACACTGATTGGTTTGGGAATCAATTTTGCACCCATCGACCCTATTAAAGCACTTTTTTGGGCTGCTGTTGTCAATGAGGTAGTAGCACCACCTGTGATGGTAATCCTGATGCTGATGGCAAGCAATCCTAAAGTAATGAAACAGTTTACGATCTCACGTCGTCTAAGAATCTTAGGATGGATGGCAACTGTGTTAATGACCCTCGCAACCATCGGCTTTTTTGTCACTTGGGGTGCATAAAAATACAGGAAATCAAACTAATGTGGTTGGGTAGATTTCTATGCAATTAACAACACGACAGGGACAAAAAGCTAGCATTCTCGGTTTGGCAGGACATCAACAGATAAATACTGATTGCATAGAAGTAGCCTTTGATGCCAGAATCAATTACTTCTTCTTTTACAACTTGGAATTTGAAAACTTTCTGAATGGATTAAAGTCCCTCTTAGTGACACAACAAGAGCAGGTATTAGTCGCAACAGGGAGTGAAAACCGAGATATACACTCTTTACGTCAATATTTGGATCAAGTGCGCCGTGGTCTAGATATTGATGGAATAGATGTGTTTTTTGTAGAATACGTTTTCCCTGGTGAAGACCTGACCCAAGTGAAGGTAGTACTTGATGAAATTAGATCGTGGAAGGACAAAGGACTTGTGCGTTACGTGGGAGTCACCACTCATAATCGACCCATCGCCTTAAAACTGATTGAAGAAAGCCAATGTGAAGTGTTGATGCACCGCTATAATATGGCACATCGTAAAGCTGAAGAAGATGTTCTTAAGAGTGCTCAAAAGAGCAATATTCCTGTAGTAGCGTTTACCTGTACTCGATGGGGATCTTTACTCGTAGGTCATCCTCTTTGGCAGCAAAAACCACCCACAGCAGCAGATTGTTATCGCTACGTGCTACATCACCCTAGTGTACATCTGGCACTTACCGCTCCACAAACTAGACAGCAATTAGAAGAAAATCTCTCTGTTTTGCACACGCCCCAACTCTCTCCTCAAGAAGTAGACCATTGGCAACAGTATGGAGACTTGATTTACGGTAATGGGCAAGATGCATTTGATACTCAATGGATATGACTTTTCAATTATCACTAAGCAACTTACAAACATGGCATGTGGTTGATTTAACCCAGCCTTTACGTTCAACAATCCCTATTTGGCCTGGCGATCCCTCCTTCAGTATTCAACCATGGGCAAGTTATACAAAAGATGGCTACTTCATTAACCAAATCTCTATTGGGGAACACAGTGGCACTCACTGGGCAACACCGAATACCTTTATTAAAGGAGCAACCAGTGCGGATGCTGTGCCTGTGGAGAAAATGATTGCCCCGTCTGTGGTTATTGATATTCGAGATCAAGCAGTTCAAAATCCGGATTATCAGCTTTCTGTTGCTGATGTGGAAGCTTGGGAACAAGTGAATGGTAGAGTCCCCTCTGGGAGCATCGTGATCTTATTCACAGGATGGCAGGATAAGTGGAATCATCCCACTGCTTTCTTCAATCAAGATACTCAGGGTGTGATGCATTTTCCTGGTTTTGGAGTAGAGGCTGTTGGATTTTTAATATCACAGCGTCAAATTGTTGGGCTAGGAACAGATACCCACGGTGCAGATCCGGGAAGTGATGGAGAGTGCGCTGCAAGCCGTGTGATGTATGCTGCCAATGGCACAATTTTAGAGTGTTTGGGTGGTTTAGATCAGTTACCTGCGGTGGGTGCAACTCTTGTCATAGGAGGGCTATCCATAGAAGGAGGTTCTGGTAGTCCTGCGCGAATTTTTGCTTTCATGCCACCCACCGACACCCAGAAGTGAGTAGGTTGTAGGGCTATTTTAAAGCAGCATCAGTTTGAGCTGCCATGTCCTTGCCTTCATGTAGTAGATATTCTAAAAAAGTTTGAGCAACAATCGACAGCTGTTTAGTAGCTGGATAGAGAATGTACCAATGAAGTGGAATTGGAAAACCTTCTATATCAAGAATTGTGAGTGGACCATTGATCCCTTCCAATGCTAGAACATAGCGAGATAATATGGATACTCCCAAGCCCCCGACGATCGCCTGCTTAATAGCTTCATTACTGCCAATTTCCATTTCAACATTGAGAGTAGCCTTGTGCTTGACAAGGAAATTTTCTACTGCCATCCTAGTACCAGACCCAGATTCACGCATGATAAAAGGTTCTTCTGCAAGCCTCTGCAGTGGGATGTTCTTTTCTTGAGCAAGAGGATGATTATGTGGAGCAATCACAACTAAGGGATTATCCAAAAATGGACATAAGCTAATATCTAAATTTTCTGGTGGTTGTCCCAGAATATAGAGATCATCCAGATTTTCTGTTAAGCGCTCCACTAAATTCTTACGATTTGTAACTTTGAGGAAAATTTTGATTCCTGGATAACACTGACGAAACGGTCCTAATATACGTGGGACAAAATACTTAGCGGTTGTCGTGACTGCTAACCGCAAATTTCCTTGCTTGAGTCCTTTGAGATCAGCCAAAGTCATTTCCATCTGGGATAATCTCTCGGAAATATCCCGGCACACTATCAGAACTTCCTTGCCAGCATCTGTTAAATAAAGACGCTTACCTATCAACTCATACAAAGGCATTCCCACTGCTTGTGTCAATTGCTTAACCTGCTGGGAGACAGTTGGTTGAGTCAGGAACAGTTCTTCTGCTGCGCGGGTAAAACTACCCGAGCGGGCGATCGCTTCAAAGACTTGTAACTGGTGAAGGGTAACACGTTTCACTATTTGTTCTCCTTAAATTCTCCTTAAGACCTTTTACTTATAGATTATTTCTATAACAAGGATATGAATTAATTATTTTTAACTATACATCATTAAGGTTATTATCAAATGCATAACAAATAAAATGCTCACCATGAGCCACAAGCAAATAGCTAGCAATGAACATGACCTGAGTTGACCCAGAATCGCCCTGGGGGAATTTCAAGGTTGTTCTAGATAGTTGGAATCTCTGCTGACAACTTTAGAGGTAATCTTTATGGACCAGCTCTTCGTTCAGAGCATATGGTTAATACCTTGCTATGCCTTCATTGGCGGTTTTGCTGCTCTCCCTTGGTCACCAACAGTGATTCGTCGCACTGGACCAAGACCAGCAGGATACGTAAACCTGTTAATGACCTGCTTAGCTTTCACTCATAGCTTGATAGCCTTGATATTGACTTGGGACGCTCCACCCAAGTACGAGTCTTTTAAGTGGCTAAGTACTGCCGGGTTAAACCTTACCTTGGATCTAGAAATCTCACGGGTGAGTATTGCTGCCATGCTCCTAGTCACTGGATTAAATCTGCTAGCACAGATTTATGCAATAGGATACATGGAAATGGACTGGGGTTGGGCACGCTTCTATTCCCTACTTGGACTATTCGAGGCAGGGATGTGTAGTCTAGCCTTGTGCAACTCCTTGTTCTTTAGCTACCTGATATTGGAAATTCTCACCTTGGGAACATACATGTTAGTGGGTCTGTGGTTTTCTCAACCTTTGGTTGTTACAGGGGCGCGTGATGCATTTTTAACGAAACGGGTGGGAGACTTAATCTTGTTGATGGGGGTACTTGTCCTGTTTCCCTTATCAGGAACCTGGAATTACTCCGAACTGGCACAGTGGGCACAAACAGCTAAAGTAGATCCACAAATGGCTACCCTAGTAGGTCTGTTATTAATCGCTGGACCGATGGGTAAGTGTGCTCAGTTCCCTTTGCATCTCTGGCTAGATGAAGCAATGGAAGGACCAATCCCCAGTACCATTCTGCGAAATTCTGTGGTTGTGGCAACAGGTGCTTGGGTTTTGATTAAGCTGGAACCTGTTTTTAGCTTATCACCTATAGTTTCCTCAGCTATTGTGGCTATTGGTGCACTGACAGCAGTAGGTGCTTCCTTAATTGCGATCGCTCAAATTGACATCAAACGCTGCTTATCCTACTCCGTGAGCGCGTACATGGGTTTGGTATTCATTGCTGTAGGTACACAGCAAAATGAAGCAGCACTTTTATTGGTACTCACACACGCCCTCTCTTCAGCACTCTTGGTGATGAGCACTGGTGCAATTGTGTGGAACAGCATAACCCAAGATATAACCCAGCTTGGTGGACTTTGGTCACGCCGCCCAGTATCGGGAATAGCCTACATCATCGGAACACTGGGATTAATTGCTTTTCCACCTTTAGGGAGCTTTTGGGCATTATTGAAATTAGCTTCAGGGCTATGGATAACAAAGCCTTGGCTGGTAGGAGTGGTGATTCTGGTCAACATTTTGACAGCTTTTAGCTTGACTAGAGAGTTTTGTTTAATCTTCGGTGGTAAATCCAAGCAAATGAGCGATCGCTCACCCGAAGTGAGTTGGCAAATGGCTTTACCAATGGTTGTTTTGATGAGTTTTGCTATCCATCTACCTTTGGTATTGAACAGTTTATCACTGCTACCTAGTTGGGCAGAGTTTAATCAAGATGTTGCACTTATACTGATGTGGTCAAGTATTTTCGGTTGCAGCCTCAGTTGCCTAATTTATTTGGGTGATATAATTCCCAAACCAATTCGCCTCCCTGTAAAAGCATTACAAAACCTGCTGGCTTATGACTTTTACACTCCAAAGCTGTATCGAATCAGCATTGTTTTAAGCGTTGACCTCATCTCAAAACTTGCCGATATGGTTGACCGCTTAGTAGTCGATGGCATTGTTAATATGATCGGCTTAGCCTCCATGGGCAGTGGACAGGGTCTGAAGTACAGCACTTCCGGACAAACCCAGTTTTATGCATTCACTGTACTACTTGGAATCAGCTTGTTGGGTGCTACCATAACTTGGCAATACTGGGGAAATCAGTTTTTGAATTTGATGTTTTTAGGGCATGGGGCATAGGAAATGGGAATGGGGGATTCCCCATTCCCAACCTTCACGAATTTTTCACCAATCTCATTAAGATCTAACAACATATGCTGAGCGTTTTGATCTGGGTACCAATTTTAAGTGCTGCTGTTATTGGATTTCTTCCTAGTAGTGCCATACAACAAAATCGTGTTCGATTAGTCTCACTCAATGTAGCTGGACTGGTTTTTCTCTGGAATATTTTCCTCCTACTCAAATTTGATATCAACACTCCAGGAATGCAGCTACAGGAATATTTACCCTGGAATGAAACCTTGGGCTTGAGTTACAAATTAGGCGTTGATGGTCTTTCAATACTAATGCTTTTGTTAAATAGTCTCCTTACCTGGATCGCTATTTACGGCAGTAGCAAAGAGACGAAACGCCCGCAACTTTTTTACTCTCTCATCTTATTGGTGAGCGGTGGTGTTGCTGGAGCCTTTTTAACAGAGAATTTACTGTTGTTCTTCCTGTTCTACGAACTAGAACTTATACCCTTCTATCTGCTGATTTCGATTTGGGGTGGTGAAAAGCGAGGCTATGCCGCAACCAAGTTTCTAATCTACACTGCTATTTCAGGAGCATTAGTTCTAGCATCATTTTTTGGCATAGTATGGCTGACTGGTTCCACCAATTTTAATTACGATGCACTTCCTACTCAGACCCTGCCAACAGTACTACAAATCATCTTACTTGTAGGAATTGTGCTAGGCTTTGGGATTAAAATTCCCCTAATTCCTTTTCATACCTGGTTGCCAGATGCTTATGTCGAAGCTTCAGCCCCCATCGCTATTCTTCTTGGTGGAGTACTGGCAAAGTTAGGAACTTATGGTCTTCTAAGATTTGGAATGGGAATGTTTCCCCAAGCTTGGAGTATTCTCGCACCAACTTTAGCAATCTGGGGAGCAGTCAGCGCAATCTATGGGGCTGTGATTGCGATCGCCCAAAAAGATATCAAGCGCATGGTGGCATATAGTTCTATTGGTCACATGGGTTATGTATTACTAGCTTGTGCTGCTAGTACTGCCTTAGCAATCGTCGGTGCAGTTGCACAAATGGTCAGCCACGGCATTATTCTAGCGATCCTCTTCCATTTGGTTGGAGTTGTAGAGAGCAAGGTTGGAACCCGTGATATAGATAAACTCAATGGCTTGATGAACCCCATACGTGGTTTACCTCTTACTAGTGCCCTATTAATCTTAGGAGGTATGGCAAGTGCCGGTATTCCTGGAATGACAGGATTTATCGCTGAATTTATCGTCTTTCAAGGCAGCTTCTCCATCTTTCCTATACCCACACTGTTGTGTGTTGTGGCTACTGGTTTTACCGCAGTTTACTTCGTTATCCTGCTAAATCGCACCTGCTTTGGCAGACTCGACAGTCAATCAGCGTATTATCCCAAAGTTGAGTGGTCTGAAAAAATTCCAGCGTTAATCCTAGCTGTCCTAATCATCTTTTTAGGAGTACAACCCACTTGGCTTGTACGCTGGTGTGAACCAACTACTACCGCAATGGTTGCCACAATTCCCCCACTGGAGAAGGCTGTAACTCCTCAAGTAGCTCTTCTCAACCCATCCAAAAGCATTGCAGAGTAACGCTATGACTGTTGACTGTTAACAGTTAATAGTCAACAGTTAACAAACTTCTAACAACTCATCCTTTAACAAAAACCATGACAGCAACTGTAACCAAAGCAATCTTGCCTCCATCAACCCATGAATTTGCGCCAATAATTCATCGCCTAGAAGCAGGCGGGGCTATGCTGCCTGATACCCCAGAAAACCTCATGCAGATCATTGGTATTTACAAAGCCTACGCTGTACCAATGGATTTCTACTGGCGTGACTTGCTCTATATTGCTGAGCGTGTCTTTTTAGATCCATTTCCTTTTTTCAAGTACTTTTTACCAAAAGAATATTTAGAGCTGCATAACCATTATGCAGGAGACGATGCAGATTTGCGGATTTGGCGAGGGAAAGCCACTGCTCATCCTGAACTTTTAGCATTTATGGAGAAGGGTGAAACCTTCAAAATGCCCAAGTTATTTCACCACTTGTGGCATGACCGGGTCAATATGGAGTTTGCAGAAGCTTGCATGCGCGCTATGCTTTGGCACAGAGGAATGGGTGGAAAATTTGACCCATATCTAGATACAGATGAATATAAAGCCAATGCCGATAGAGCGATTAAAGCTTACTTCCAGGGTAATCCAGTGATGTTGGGGCTTTATAAGCTATTTCCGGAAATGTTCGTTGAACAAGTGCGGCAGTTGTCTTACTACTCGAATTTGGGATTATTCTGGGAAGTGATGGCTCCGGTTTTCTTTGAAATGAGCGATCGCTATGACGCCGGAGACATTAAAACCGTCCCTGAAGCAATGAACTTTCTTGTCAACGCCATCTTTGCAATAGCAGGTCGTCCCATTTACCATCACCTCCATATTCGGGGTGAAGTGTACGAAATTATACCGAAATCTTGTGGTTTTATGTGGCTATACGAAGCAGCATTACCTTATGTAGAAGCTGTTTTCTATCGCACAGCTCCTTTCCGGGGGACAAAATCCTACAATGCTCAGGCTCAGCAAGTTCCCGAAGACCAAAAAGACTTCCACTATGGAATTCTCTATGCCGATGTGTTCCCTGTGGGTACAGCTGGCATTCCGCCAACATTGCTGATGCAGGATATGCTCCACTTTCTCCCACAATATCTTATAGATTACTATCAACAACACTGCCGAGGCAAAGATGACATGCTGATCCAACTAGGAATCAGTTTCCAACGCTCAATGTATGTTGTGACTTCTGCAGTGATCCAAGCTTTACGTACGGCACTTTTATATCCTTTAGATGATCCTAACCCCAGACATCTCAAAGCAAACAGAGCTTTCTTTGAAGCCCAATTAAACAGATTTAAACGTCCTGAAGCTCGCCTGCGGGATGTTCAGTCACAAAACTATAGGTAAAAGGTAAAACATATGGCAGATATTGTGGATATTGCTGTTAGTGCTGGTTCTTTCCAAACCCTGGTGACAGCAGTTCAACTGGCTGGTTTGGTAGAAACACTCAAAAGTCCTGGTCCTTTCACTGTTTTTGCACCAACTGATGATGCTTTTGAAAAGTTACCGGAAGGTACAGTACAAACGCTGGCACAGAATATTCCCCAACTAGCAAGAATATTAACGTATCACGTTGTTCCTGGTAAACTCAAGGCATCTGATCTTGCCCAGCTTAATAAATTGACCTCTGTTGAAGGTTCAGAAATCCCAATTGATACATCTGAGGGATTTGAAGTCAAAAATGCAACAGTCATAGCGCCAGATATTGAGGCTGATAATGGTGTTATCCACGTGATTGACACAGTACTCTTAATGGGGTGAATCAAGGAGATCTCTACACAATTGGTAAACCACCCACACTGACCTGACGGTAAAGTGTGGGCTTTTAGTTTCTCTCTGTTCTCTGTTCCCCGTTAAAGTGTTCCCTACTTTCATCCATATTTTCGATAAATTTTTGGCAACTGCCACCAAGGAGCATGAGGATTTTCATGATGCTCTTCATGATAGCCAAAATGATAGCAGGCAATAAACGATAGCCATGGGGGACAAGACATAGTTTTAGCGCGATGAGGTTCACTATAACCATCTTCTGGCTCTTGATGAGGCAAAAAGGTACCGAAATAAAATAATTGCAACGAACTCAAAATCGCGGGAAGTGCCCAGAAGTCATTAAGATTTGCTCTGGGTATATGGAGTATAAAATGAGCAAAGTTGTAAATAATCGTTAAAGATATCATTTGCCCCCAACTCCAGTAACCCTTCATGAAATGAAGATACCAGCCAAAGAAATTTTTGTGTTTTCCATTATGAAAATCTGGGTCTGATTCACTTGCTGGACTGTGATGATGAATCCAATGCTTTTTTAATAATTTTTTATAGGGTAAAGAACCATAAAGTAATACACAGAGTAACCCGATAAAATGATTAATTTTGCTATTTGTGGGGAATACAACTCCATGCATAGCATCGTGAGCAGTAATAAATAATCCTGTATAAAGAAATGTCTGCCAAAGTATGATAGCTACTATGAAAAAAATATTGGTCTGAGGAATATCTACAAATAGAGATAAAAGTAGACTTATTGTCCATACTCCGATAATTGCGATCGCAAGGTAGATCCCTTTGGTTGTAGAGACACTCTCGAGTTTTGTGGGCTGACTGGATAGCTGTTCTGCTTGAAGCACGCTTTTGACTCCGCCTTCAGTAAAAAATGACAATTTCCAAAAATAGGGTCATGATAACACCCACCAACCTCCAGACAGCAAAACTCTGTCAGCGATCAGCAATGTGCATTCAGTAACGCTTACACTAGTTTATATAGATATATTAAGATACTTTAAATAAAATGACGAACCTATCCAACGGCACAATGTTCTAAACAATGTTTGGCTAGAACTAACAAAACAGAATAATCATTTTTCTGAGTGTTTTTAGCTTGCCACAAAAATGACTCCGAAAAATCTAACGTTAGTCAGAAGGTTTCCTGAATTTTGTTGCCCAAACTTAGAGACGGTAAATAGAGTTCTTTAAAATTAAGAGTATGTCTCCTACAGTATTGATTACAGGTGCGTCACAAGGCATTGGCAAAGCCACTGCTCTTTTATTTGCTCGTAAAAAATATGAGCTTGTACTTACATCTCGTCACACTGACAACTTATCTGCCTTAGCAAAAGAGATTCAAAGTATTGATCGTGTATCACCATTAGTTATTCCTTGTGATGTCACAGAGCCATCACAGGTGGAAGACCTTGTACAAAAAGCGTTAGAGCATTATGGCTATATTGATGTACTCATCAATAATGCAGG
>JAJPJF010000031.1 GCA_021324415.1 Nostocales cyanobacterium Centralia_MAG_434 | reverse complement strand
TAAGGGAGATCCTTAAAAATAAAAACAAGCGCCAATGTTTGTTAGTTCGCTACTCGCAGAAAGATATTTGTTGTAATAAGGCGCTTGTTTTTATTTCATGGCAAGTGTCTAAGGCACTTAAGGCGTAATAAAATGTCCAACTGTGCAAGAGCCACCGAAGGCCATTGCCTCTATACTAGAGACGTGTCTGTACACCGATTAACAAGTACAGTTGGACATTTTATTTTTTGGATCTCCCTAAGCTATTTTGAGTGATTTAGGTGGTTCGTGTGGAACTTTCAGTGTGGATGTATTGTCATTCTTTTTCTGTTTTTTTGTATTGATAGGCCGAGTTTTAGTGTCAGACTTTTTTACTTTCGTACTGATTACTGCTGAGATATCATCTGTCTTTTTATCCAATTTCCCTGGATCGAGAAGTTTTTCAACTTTTTGAGTAGATGTAATAATTTCTGTGAGTGGTGTAGTGAATTCTTCAGTAAATGATGTATTGAAACTTTCCTGTGTTATTATCGGAACTCTAATTGTTACAAAAATTAGAAAAGCTCCTGTAACAAATTGAAGTGTTAAGAATGCGATGCTTAGATTGAAAATTACTTCAATTGTTAATGTAAGTAGTGATTGAATGCTCATTTTAACTCCTTTTTGTGTTTAATTAAGTATCAATTAGCGGTTATGTAAGATTAGAGCTTGCCTTGATTGCTTACGTAAATCTTTACATTTACTGCAATACATTTCATCTTGGTCAATATTTTCCTGACTGCCGCAGCGATCGCAGGAATGCATTCTAAGTATATAAATTGTTTTTTCCATGTTTTATTTCACTCCATAGTTTTTATTCAAGAGGATATTACTCGTGTTGAATATCCTCTTTCACAATTTCTACTGATCTAAGCAATGTCCTATAGTCATAGTTCTATTAAAAAAACCGTCTGTTAAATCAATCTTGAAGAAATATTCTTCATCATTAAGATAAACCTGACCATAGTCATGCTCCCCATAGGGGTCATTAACTGAATTGAAATTATTAAATTCTCGAATCAATTGTATTAATTGAAGAAAATTTTCGAAAGATAAGCTAGTCACTCTATCGGTTAAACAATATCCACCAAATTTACCGAAAGACGTATTACCCTTGCGGAATTTGTCATTAATCATTGCAATTGATGCAATTGAGTTTATCTGTTCAATGCTACTTGGATTATTCATGATTGTTAATTTTTGAAAATTGAGATTTTAGTGATTGAGTAATACGTCATTGTAGAAAGCCCCCTGCTAACTTTTGTGAAAGCAAGGGTCTTCTCTAATTCTCTAGATTAAGTATTAACTAATACTCGTCCATTCGCATTATCAGCAGGACACGTATTGTTACGGCTGGATTACTTGGATCTTCAGATGCATACTTTTCTGATAGATCGTAATAATCTATTTTGAAGCAATATTTCTCCTCCTTAAAAGTAAAGGAGCCAAAGTCATGCTCCCCATATGGGTCATTATTTTTATCGAACTGGTTAAAATTTTGAACCAACTTTAATAAATCAGTCAGTTCCGTGGGTGACAAAGCGCTAACTCCAACTGTCATTTTGTACTTACCCAGTGTTTTGTCACCTTGACAACGCAATCTGTCGTTAAGTACTGCAATTGGGTTAAGTTGTGCAGAATTTGCAGAATTTGGATTATTCATGATTATTTGTTGTGATTTTTGATTTTTAGTAATTGATAATTAAAAGGGAGGTTCTAGTGGAATTACTGCCCACCAATCAACTACTTTCCAACTCGACTTCACACCTAGTTTTTGAATCATTGTTAGCACTGCATTTTGCTCAGGAACGCTAACAACTAGTGTTAGTGTTCTTGTCTTTATCCAACCATCTGTCAGCAATATTTCTCGTTTTGTCAGTACATATTTGACTGTTGAAGGTGTTATCATCATGAAAATGAAAATGTTTTTATTTGTAGTGCTTGTTTAGCAACCAAGCATTCAACCTTCCTAAGGCGTAGCCTATTTTCTGCGATGAAGTAGAGCGATCGCATAGTTAGTTGAAAAGCCTAGTTGCAAACAAGCTTTTCAAACCTTTTGAGGCGTAGCCTGTTTTGTCTGGAGATTTATTAGTCCGTTAGCTGCAATTGAGTAGAGCGATCGCATATAGTTTAGTTGTCAAGTCTGGTTGCATAACAAGCTTTCAATCTTTTGAGGCGTAGCCTGTTTTGTCTGGAGATTTATTAGTCTGTTAGCTGCAATTAAGTAGAGCGATCGCATAGTTAGTTTCAAGCCTGGTTGCCAACAAGCTTTTCAAACCTTTTGAGGCGTAGCCTGTTTTTAGCCTCGTTAACCTAAGTATGGAAGGTGAATCCCATACTTAGGTAAAAAAGTTAGTTACCTCGATATTCGATCTGAGTCAGAGCATATTGCTCCCAGTCAGATCGAATCCTGTAACAAATTTTCCTCAATTTCACTAATTGTGGAAAATTTAGTGGTACAGATAGCTCCTGAAATTGATGCCCTGCCACCAAATCTACTCGCATAGCAGGTGTGTGCTTAAGATTTTCAGGTGTTGGCTTATCGCCGTTAAAAATTAGGGAGTCGATCCAGATTTCTTGTGGCAAACTTAAAAACCAAGTAAAACCTCGTGTTCGAGGGCAGACTTGTTTAAGTTGCTCATGTAAATCAACCACATCCTGCCAACTTAGAATCTCAGTACGGCTACTGAGCCTAAGTTGCGCAACATAAGGTGAGCCTTGATAAGGCGACTTTACAAGATCGATCAATTCTACTACCATAAAAAAACGCTGTTCCAAAAAAACAAAGTAAAAAGAAGAAGGCAGTCTGCAGTAGGACGCGACTGCCTTCTTCAGATTTTTTAAGGCGAAGCCTTCCTGGCTATTAGATGTTGGGTTATTAAGTTGCGGTTTCTGAACTGTGAGGTGGAGAAATTACTGCTAAGGCACTTAAGGCGTAATAAAATGTCCAACCGTGCTTTGAGCCACCAAAAGCTTTTGTCCCTATACTATCAACGTGTCTGCACACCGATTAACGAGTACGGTTAGGCACTTACCAGTAATAAAATGTCCAGCCTTATTACCACGAATAACCTACTGCGCTCTGGAATTTTGCCACTAGAAAAAGGGCAGCCTTCTGTGGTTGATCAGTTGGTATCGAATTTGCCGCAAGAAAAAGAGCAGCCTTCCTCAGTTAACCCGTTCGTGTTCAGACTAATTAGTTTTGTAATAAGGCTGCTCTTTTTCTCAGGATCAGGCTCCGTGTTCTGACTAATTAGTTATGTAATAAGGCTGCCCTTTTTCTCGGCATCGGCTCCCTCACAGATCAATCAACAAAGGCTGGACATTTTATTTTTTGGATCTCCCTTAAACATTTTATTTTTTGGATCTCTCTAACGCTCTTCCATCACTTTCTCCAGAGAAAAAAATAGAATCCTTACTACACAAGACTTTCGGGCAAAAGGCATGATTCTTCCCATAATGTTAGAAAATAAAGCTCCAAACCCTCTTACGG
>JAJPJF010000253.1 GCA_021324415.1 Nostocales cyanobacterium Centralia_MAG_434 | reverse complement strand
TTACTTTAGGATATGTACGTTCTCGACGTCTTTTATTAATATATTAATTAATACATTGTAAATTTGACTAACCCAAGCACTTTTTTCTCACTTGTGAGAAATCCGGGAACACTGGTCTTTACTTAGCCAACAAGAGTATTCAATGGTCGAGGAGCATATTTTAGCAAGCGATTTTCCCGAAACTCTACAAACTCTACAAGAAATCTTTCAAAAATCCGGTTTTACTAGGTTTGAACGCCTCTACCTTGATCCACTAAACACCACACAATTGTTGTGCTTTTTCAAAGGCTAAGGGAGAGTCATGCAAATTTTCTTAGCCATCCACTAGGCACCCCAATACAACGGCGTGGCATTTATTTGTAAGGTAAGTGCGATCGCTCCTGTCGCCATTTCCTACATCAGGTTCTCCGAATTTCCTCAAAGCAGTTTCTGAATCATCACAATATATGTAGGTGAGGGCTTTTTAACCTCACCGCAATCTATCTTTCCTGGTCGTTACAAGTATTGATCGATTGTGAACGATTCACATCAATCATTGATGCAGCTTGAATCAATTCTTGCCCTGCCTCATTTAATAAATCCACAATCTGTTGATTGTAGTTATCTCCAGCTTGCTGTCGCATGATCTGAACAGATTGCTCTAGTTTCTTCTGCGCAATTTGGGTTAATGCCCAAGCTTCACCATAATCCCAGACTAGGTTGTGTGTAAATTTATTAGTCATTATTATTTTGCCTCCACAAACTCCAAACTCATTTGGCATCTGAAAGACTTACCATTACTGTGGCTGAAGAAGTGAGGTATAATCATACCTCCGTAGATATATTCACTTTTGCAAAAATGATGTATCCCTAGCGTGTTGAAGCTTTCGTGGCTTACTGACCAAACCCCTTTAAGGTAGGGAACAGGCAACAGTGGAAAGTAACTCAAAGACAAGGTTGGTTGCTTGTTTCCTTCTACCTCAAAACCCAATGGGTCGCAAGCCCCCTCCTTTGCTGGACGCTTGTTTTGGGCGGGGTTTTATCCCCGTCTAAAACCTGTCTGTTCCCCATCCCGTCAAGACGGGGCTTGGTCTCACTTGTTTCCTGTTCTCTTTTAAAAATATCAACGCAACAAAAGCTCTAACCCTTCACAAATGCTGAGCATCCACGCTCCTCTTTGAGCTTTTGAGGCACGAAGCCTGGCAAGTCAGCCTTGTCAATCGCGAAGACGAAGAACTGGTTTGGGTTATCTATTCCCCCAGGATGATAAGTGTCTGACGTGATGGTACCAAGGAAGTCGTTGTCATTGGCGATAAATAGCGTATGCTTGAGCACACCGTTGATAACTACATTTGGACCAAAAGCCAAACCTTCAAGCTTGGCGGGAATGTCCTCTGGTTTGATGCCATTTTGAGTGAGCGCAGCCACTACATCGAGGAATAGAGTCTTACTGACAGCCTTATCTGCAAGGTTGCTCTCCCCGCTAATATTGCTGACTTCTTGAGCATTGGTTAAATCGATATGGTAGATCTTCTTAAAGGCAGCCTGGGAACCATCTCCCAACCCCTTGCCATCACGTTCGTCTACCAGGAATTCGTGATCATTGACAGCCACAATCTCGCTGACAGTAGGATACTTAGGTTTAGCCGCTGTACCGATATTATCTAGTTGATAGGCATATTCTTGGGTAGCACCTGTTGCGATGTTGATCTTGACAATTCTGGTGTAAGCACCATCGGTACCTCCATCTTGAATGAGTGGACTCTGCAGAATGCCGATTAGGGTCTTACCATCAGGAGTAATCGCAAGACCTTCCATACCTTTGTTTGCAACACGTCCGGACTTATTACCGCTAATCTCTGTAGCACCAACGGGACTCAGATTACTGACTGCAAACTTGCTAGGGAGCGTGAATACCTTAACGCGCTTACCTGTGTAGCGATTGAATTGGTAAACATATGGACCATATTCATCGGAGATAAAGAGGTAATCACCGTCATTGGATACACGTACACCTTCAGGATCAAAACGGGCATTATTGGGATAGGTTGAGATCTGGGTAGGGTCGAAATTGTCTGAGCGCCCAGTAAAATAGTAAGTCCTATTAGTATTCAGATCAGGAGCACCACTCGATAACCCTAGACCTGTGCCAGTACCATAGTAAAGAGGCTGATCGCTAGACAGCAGGGTTGTGTCAATCAGTGAAGGGGTAAGTGTGAAGGGTAACCCTGTACCATTCCGGTTGGCTTCGAGTTTCATTCTTATGGTTTGAAATCGGTTGATATAAGATACGGTGTCATCCACAGCACTGTTGTAGGAAACAGCATTCGGACCTCGATCTGGGATAGCAATGAAGGTGTTGCAGCCAGCGTAGCTTAGTCCCGACCCTATACCACCAAGAAGGTTACCTGGAGTACCATTTTCAAGGGGGGCAGATGTTTTTGTGGAGCGATCGCCAATGGTACCACTCAGGCTGCCAGTTGCAATTAGCTTAACTTCGGCATTGGCGGCTGGGTTAGCAACGAGTGATGCCAACAAAAACAGAACAAGACTTCTCTTGAGCATATCAGTATTATTACGGTGATATTACTTTTAATAAGCAATACTGTACAGTTTTCTCATATTTATACCTAATGGTTAAGCGAAGATTATAGGTATACAATTATTTACGTGGCTGTTTAAACCTCACTGAGCGTAAGTTATACATCTGCCAGAATCACCAAAATAGCTTGCCAATCTTCGTCATGACGTAATGTCAGCACAGTATAATCACTGTTGTACCTGAGATTATCCCGTTCAATTTGATCTTGCTTGCGTTGATTAGGACTATCATGAATTGAACCATCGCAGAAAATGGCAACCGCCTGTTCCTTATAAATAAAATCTGGCTTACAATTAGCCTCTGGAATCAATTCCTGTGCAGCGTCGGGTAGTTTATATCCACGTTGATAAATCTCCTGTAAAACTGTTCGCTCAAAATTAGAATTCGAGTCTGTTTGTGCTAGCAATTTTTGATATTGCTCATCACGAGATAGTCCTTTAAATTGACGAATAACTTGGCTTTCTAGTAGTTGTTCAAGCCAGGGTTTAATCAAGTGGCGGTTGATCAAAGCGTGGTCAAACTGGTTTCTGTAGGAGAGTAAACATTCATAACAAGCTTGTACACAACTTTCTTTCGGTTCTAAGAAATGGCAGATATCTAAAGCTGCATTGGCAATTTTTTGAAAAGTAGTTGGCTGTTCTAGCAGTTGGGAAAGCACACCTGCACCACCTTCTGCAGCTTCCCAAAACAACAGGTATTTACCTTCTCCGAGTCGTTCAGAATCGAGTTCATCAGCTTCTAGTTTGTACACTGCTTGAATTGAGGTTTCTAGAGTGTATTGCAATGTGGTAATGAAGGCTTCTCTGTTTTCTAGTGGAACATTCAACAGTTCAATAACTAGAATATTGCAGGTATCGTCCACCATTAAATTCACTTCGGTGTGCAAATTTTCAGTGGATGGTTGATTTTTATTGTCTCCCCACAAACCTGTTTTGGCATCAAGTTTAAACCCTCGTTCTTCTGTGTTTTTCTTGAGTCCACGATTTATCCGCCAGATTTTGGCTGTAGCACCATACGTTAACTTTAAGAGTGGTGTGCCATCGGCAGCTTGAACATTTGCTGATTCCTGTTTTTGAGTATCGTAGCGGAAATGGGTGGTGATCTTGTAGCCGTACTTGAGGCGTTCTTCCTCATCGCAGGTGATGCGTTCTCGGCGACGGGCGATCGCAGTTTCCATTGGCAATACACGATTTAGTCTGGCGAGATTACCGTAAGTATCAGGTTTAATTTCTGCATTGCAGTTTTGGCAAGTGTCAGGAAAATCACTTTCATGAAAATAACCACAGCTAAAGCAGACACTAACTCGTTGATACTCACTTTCAATTCCACCTACAGGAACTTTGGTTTTTGTCACCATGAATTTACTACCTTCGTAGTAAACAATATTACTTGGTGCAAATTCTCTCAAAGCCACAGTTCGGGGTCGAGAGATAAAATCTCCACCTTCACCAGCCGGAATAAATGCCCTTACTGGTAAGCGGGGGAAGTTAAACCCTGGTAAAAATCCTTCGGCGGCAAAGTACCGATAGGGATAAAATTCAAATTCAGAATGACTCCTGCCTTGATTATGTCCCACTAACAAATCAATTTGCCGTTGCGCCTCTTTTAATAAATTATTGGCATTTTTTCGTTCTTCTTGAGTGATATAGCCAGCGGCAGAACGCCGAATCGTGAGATTTGCTTGGTCTAGTTGTTTAACGGCATCATAAGGATTTTCGGTTTTTCATTACCTTGAAGACGTTTGGAGGTTAGAGGGTCGGGGGCAATTTCGCTGAGGTTGCTTGCTTTCCACAACAGAGAATCAATACGTAACTGTACTTCCGATTTATGCTGCACCAAATAACCAGCATCACATAGGGCATGAATGAAGACACTGATTAAACTGGTGTATTCTTCTTCTGTTAAAGGTTGACTGCGGAGTGACCAAACATTGTCAGAACGCAAAAATCTACCAATTTGGCTTCTAGATGTCAGCTTCAGCTTTGCTTTTTCATGATTACCACTAGCCGTGGTTACCCAAGTTGCTTGATGCAATTGTTCATTTTCATCAAAACTCCAAGGTTCTTTAATGACTGGAATCACATCATTTCTGAGTTGTTGCAGCGTTTCTGGTTGCAATAGGGGTGCATTGATGGCTAGTGAACGCCGCACTTGTGCCAATGCAGAGTAATTCGTCATTGCTTTTGCAACGTTGGCGGAGTTGGCGGATTAAGATGGCAACGTCTGCACCTTGCCTTCCGCGATAGGTGTGTAATTCATCCAGTACCAGGAATTTTAAATTGGGAGACTCGACCAGTTTATTTTCGTGAGTGCGTGAGAGCATTAACTCTAGCATCACGTAATTGGTGAGCAAAATATGAGGTGGGTTGTTTTGAATTTCGGTTTTCCTGGTTAAACTTTCTTGTCCAGTGTATTGTTCGACGCGAATGTGAGTGTTAGGAACTTGGCGTAAAAATTTGTCGAGTTCTTCTTTTTGAGAGTTGATTAGGGCATTCATCGGATAAACTAAAATTGCCCTGACTCCTTCAATTTCAGGATGGCGGAGTAAATCATCAAAAATAGGCACGACGTAAGTCATGCTTTTACCAGAACCTGTGCCTGTGGTGACAACATAGGGTTCTTGGCGTTGTGCGATTTCAAATGCTTGCTTTTGATGGTAATGGAAAGTGAAAGGTTTGCAGTCTTTTGAAAAATACTGTTCGCTGTCTGGATGGAGGATTTTTTGTTGTACTAATTCAGTAACAGTTGCACCTTTTTTATAAGTGGGATTGAGTTGAACTAGGGGGTCAGTCCAGAGTTGTCCTTTGTCTAGTTCTTGGTCTACAAATGCTTTAACTTTGGGGTCACGGATTTTGAGGAAGCTAATTCAGGATTTTTCCTTGGTAATTCCTGAATCAACTTCTCCCGCGCCGCTTTATTTGCAGCGTTTGCTATTTCCACACTCCGAGAAGCAAAAAACTCCTTCTCTTGTAACTTAATCCGTTCCCAAGGCGGATTACCCAACACGCAATCAAAACCCCCTTGTTCAAACACTTCGGGAAACTCCAAACACCAGTGAAAAAAGTGCTTCTCTTCAACCAACTTATTTGCTGCTTCGATGATGGGGAGTGGGGAGTAGGGAGTGGGAAGTGGGGAGAGAGATTCGTGCAATAGGCGATGTAGTACTTCCGTTGTAGGTAATAATTGTAAGTTCTGTTCAGTCAATGGCATAAAAAATGCAGCAGTCCACAGGTTGCAAGCAGAATGGTCTCGCCACCAACCCTGATTTTTATCTTTATCTCGAATAGCCTTATATTGGTTCGCTTTTTCTTTGATTTCTTGCGGTGTACTTTCACGAGTGAGTCCCAACTCTCGCCAGCTTTCTGCATAAATTGCGCGATCACCATCCAAATCCCCAAACATCGATAATTGTCCCTGGTTCTTCCGTTCCTTCTTATTCCGATTCTTAAACTGTGTGGATAGTTGCTTGTTATCTCCCGTCACAGCCTTAAATGCTTCATCGGGAATCCCCTCTTTGAGACAATCTAAATCCAACACACCTACAAGGGAATTGCCACATTTGATTCTGTGGTCTAAAAATGTCAGTGGTAACTTACCTGGAAAACCTTCAATCCATAACGCCACCTTACACAAATCCACCGCTAACGGATTTAAATCCACTCCATAAATACAGTTTTGAATAACATCTCGAACCGCTAATTTTAAAGGTTCAATTCCCGGTTCTGCTTCCCCAGTCCTTATTTTGGCTAATTCTTTACCAATCCGACGTGCTGCTGCTAACAGAAAATGTCCTGAACCACAAGCCGGATCGCAAATTTTGAGGCTAAGCAAAGCTTTTTCTAAGTTATGCTTTAACTCCTCTGATTCTGACAGTGTGGAAGTTTGACTCCGAACTTGAGTTAATTTATCTTCAATAACAGGTTCTAACGCTGCTTTTATTAACTGTTGTACGAGTTGCGGTGGAGTGTAGTAAGAACCAGTGGTTTTTCTGTCACTACCAACCACCAAAGCAAATTCATATATCCCCTGACGCTGAATAGTTTGGGGATGAAAGTCTAATAAACTCTCATACACACTCCCTAATTCTTCCACATCCAAGTATTCATAATTGACTCGCCGCAGTTGTGCTTTGTCTTGGTACAGAGACAAATGGCGGAGTGCTACCAATAAATCATAATTATCAATCACACAATCATCTAAATCTGGCAGAGTTGTAGAACCAAATAAATCCCCATTTAGCGGTGATAAACCTAATATTTCTCCCCGCCAGTTTTCATCAAATAGCAAGAAAGTCACCCGCAAACCTTGCCATAAATCTTGAAAACCTTCCCGTCGCCAATGGGGACGTTCAGCTAACTCCCGTAGTCGCTCAATACTGTAATATTCACGATAGATTCTTGCTTTTTCTAAATCATCAGTGACGAATAGCAATTTGCGGGATTCTGCCACCATCAAAAATAGTAAGCGGTAAATTAACCGCAATAATTGACGGTAGTAATCAATATCCTTCAAGCTACCATTAACAAGTTTTTGCCGTAAATGTTGATTGACAGAATGTTGGAGGAAACCAGTTCCAAGCTGAGTTAATGCTTTTTCTACCCCATCCCGCAGGCGATCGCGAACCCGTCCACCTTGTTGCAGTGCTTCTTGGTGGTAGTATTCCAGTAAACACTTATCTGCATCATCCACACCTTCAGGCAAACGGGAACGGTGAAACAATCGATAAAATAACCCAAACTCAGCAAAGTTCTCACCTTTAAGAATTTGCTCTAAATCAAATTCGATATAAGTCAGCCGAGTCATCAATGAAGAATCACGCAGCAACCGCCAGCGAAAACCATTGGTTGCGATCGCCCACAAATGTTCTGTCTTATTAAGATATTCCTGCACGAGTGCGTGTGGCGATAACCTGGGTGTTCCACTAGGTGGACGTTTGTCAATTTCTAAGCGACAACCAACAATATGAATCGGTGGCTTATTTTCTCCCACATCTGCACGATGAGAAATTGCATAAGTTTGTCCATCGACGACTTCAGCTTTTGCAGTGTAAATAGGAGTATAACCAAGACTTCTTAATAATGGAATCACCTACATTTCGCGGGTCATACTTGTTGCTGAATCATTGTCATTTAGCCTTTCTAAAGCCCTTTGAAACGCTGCCCAATAAGCCTTAGCATCCCCCCAAGTGTTCGCAATTTCATCTGCTAATTTGTCTGTTTTAGATAGACCAAAGTCCTCTACTTCTTGCCCTTTAATACTACCTTCTAGCAATTGAGTAGTCATGTCAGGAGCAAGTAAATTTCCTTGTATTTGAACCGCAGTTAGAGAACTTTTCATGTGTGGAGAATGTACTATTTAAACTATTTAATTACGTCTTAATTACGTCCAGGCTTGAGGATATAAATACCAAGAATGTCCATTGGCAATTGTGGTGTCACGCGAATTCGACCTTCTTGGGTAATTGCTCTCACCCGTCGATGTCTCCCGTTCTACAGCTTTATCCCAACTTTTATGGACTTGCTCAATTGGTGATTCATTCTCATCCAACAAATCCAAAAGAGATAACTGCACTGCATCAGTAGCACGGTCAAACAAAGACTTAAAAACTGCTTCTGCAACAGTGGTACTTTCCATAGGGACAGGAACACTAACCCCCAAAGATTTGTGGATTTGCACAGCCTTACGAATGAGCACTTCCAGCACTGCACCATCTACAGGATTATCTTGACCGTAAAGCAGACAGCATTTAATTTGAGAAGCGGTTTGACCATAACGGTCAATACGTCCTTCCCGTTGTTCCAATCTGTTCGGATTCCAAGGCAAATCGTAGTGAATGACACCATTGAAATGTGTTTGCAGATTCACCCCTTCACTCAAACAGTCTGTGGCTACAAGCACTCATTGAGGATAGGATTTCAACTCTTCAAGGCGGACTTCCCGTTCATCCTCCGACCTGCTGCCATTGATCACACAAATGGGGTGGACACAGCACCGCGATGCGCTTGACCTCACCTCTGTCTAAAAGTTCACGAGCAATTAATCCAGCTTCAATGGTTTTGCCAATACCAACATCATCTGCTATCAATAGTCTTAGTGTCTCTAGCTTTAGAGCCATCAACAAGGGAACTATTTGATAAGGACGAGGACGCAGTGATAACCGTCCTAAACAACGAAAAGGACCTGCCGCACTACGAAGTAAAAGACGTGCCGCATCCATAAGTAAGAGTGCAGCTGCATGGTCTTTTACACTGATGGGATTTGGCAGAGGAAATACTGCCTCCTCTAGAGTTTCTAACGCTCTTCCACCACTTTCTCCAGAGAAAAAAATAGAATCCTTACTACACAAGACTTTCGGGCAAAAGGCATGATTCTTCCCATAATGTTAGAAAATAAAGCTCCAAACCCTCTTACGG
>JAJPJF010000131.1 GCA_021324415.1 Nostocales cyanobacterium Centralia_MAG_434 | reverse complement strand
TTTTATAGAAAGGCTCAAAAATTTAGAATCCAGTCATAGCAAGGCATATAGGCTCTGATTAGATTTTATTTATTATTCGACTCCATAAAAAGAACTGAAGAGCCATTAAACTTAAATTAGATATTAGGCAAAAATTAAATTTTATTCAAGTAAAACTTTAATTTTTGATTGTCCAGCCCAGAAATGTAGCAATTTGTGCTGCAAGTTTGCACGGGTCGAAAGGTTTAGAGATTGCACCTATCACACCTAATTTAGCAACCCGTTGTGGATCAGTGAATTCCAGCTTTGCTGTTAACAGAACCACAGGGATAGCTTGAGTTTCAGAATCGGCTCTGAGTTGCTGGAGAAATGTCAATCCATCCATGCCAGGCATCATCATATCTAAGACAATGGCATCTGGTTTTTCTTCTACAACTTTGGTGAGTCCTTCCCATCCGGAGTTTGCCATTACTACATCCCATCCTGCCAAGTCTTCCAAGCAGTTTTTAACAACTTCTTGAATCATTTCGTCATCATCAATGACCAAAACCTTTTTGCAGTTCACAGCATTTAATTCCTAAACTTTTTATTGGAAAGTTTAAATATACATGACTAGCAAAGTTGCAAAAATCGTACAAACGTCAGACATATCATAAAATTCTTAACTACGAATCAGGAGGTAGGGGCAATGTGAAGTAGAAGGTACTGCCTTTGCCTAGAACACTTTCTACCCAAATGTGTCCTCCATGTTGTTGGATGATATTGCGACAAATGGCTAACCCTAAACCTGTTCCTCCCTTTTGACGAGAATCAGAAGCATCTACTTGTTGAAACTGTCCGAATATCGTCTCTAGTTTATCACCTGGGATACCTCGTCCTTGGTCTTTGACAGAAAAGAGTACGTAAGAAGAACAGGGGAAGCTGGAAAGATGAGGCGATGGGGAAGAAGACAAAGACAATTCATGCTCCGTATCTCCTCTATAGATTTTTGCATCGAGCCAAATAGTTGTACCTGCCTCAGAAAATTTAATAGCATTGCTAAGGAGATTCGTTAAGGTTTGAATAATCGCGTCGGGATCAGCCCAAACGTGAGCTTGTAGTGAGGTGGGGATAACACAGAGGTTGATGTTATTTTGTTCTGCCTCAATGAACATAGCTTCTGTTGATTGCAGCAGGAGAGCTACCACGTCACACCGTTGCTGTGTTAAGGTAACTTTGCCAGACTGGAGCCGTTCTAAGTCAAGAATATCATTCACTAATCGTGCCAACCGGGTCACACTGTCTGCTGCAACCTGCAACATCCGCTTACTTTTTTTAGGGTTTTCATCATATATTCCACTAGCAAGCAGTCCTAGTGAACCACATAGAGAAGTCAACGGGGTACGGAGTTCATGGCTGACAACTGATATAAATTCATTTTTCATTTGGGCGATCGCCCGACTTTCGCTAATGTCTTCTACAGTACCTACGTGTCCGATCAATTCTCCAGTAATTGTAAACATTGGCGCAGCTTGCACTCGACAGTAACGGATAGATCCATCTTTTCTCTTATAGCGAAGTTCTGCAGCATATTGTTGGATTTCTGACACAGCTGCTGTCCATTGGGCAAGGCACAACGCTTTGTCTTCCGGATGCAAAAGATTGACCCAACCATCACCTAAAGATTCTTCAAAAGTACAGTCACAAATATTCTGATATTGCGGATTCGTATAAGTACATTTACCTTGAACATCTGTTCTAAAAATTCCCATAGGAGAACGCTCACTAAGTGAGCGAAACTCAGCTTCACTCTGGCGTAGCGCTTCTTCAACTTGTTTGCGCTCAGTAACTTCAAATACAATAATACCAATCTCACTAACACTCCCATCGTCTGCGAGAGTTGGAAAGAAATTGATTAACCAGTCTCGTTGAACGCCCGGATGAGTGAGTATTGCCCCTTGAATTTCTTGGTTTACAATTGGTTTTCTAGTTGTTATGACCCGGTCAAACAGAGAATTCAGACTTGAGGCAAGTGCAAAGGGAATCATCTCATCAAGAGTTTTGCCTATATACTCCGCCGACACACTAATCATATCAGCTAAGACTTGATTGAGTGTCAAACAACGCTTGTATTGGTCAAAAATACCTAAACCAATACCCGTGATTGCTGCTGCATTAAAAAACTCGCTCAATAGCTTTTGTTTAGTTGCTAACTCAGCTGTTCGTTCTCTTACCCGTTGCTCTAGCTGTGCTTTTGCTTGTCTAAGCTCCTCTTCTACTTGTTTGCGCTGTGTAATATCACGCCAGCAAACCACAATACCATCATCTAACTTAGCAATGCTAAAATCAAAAATCTTTGTAAAATGACCATTTTTACAAGTATCAGTGAGTGTGGATAGCTCCTTAACAAGGGATTTGCCTGTTTCTACGACATAGCAGCAATCTTCAAAGAGTTCATTTTGCCAAAAACAGAGCCTGCTTTGTGACAATCTTTGACCAATAATTAATTCATCAGCACTCATGCAACTGTCAGCACAAGCTGCTGCATTCATATAATCAATTGTAAAATCGACAATTTTGCCAGAACAATCTCGGACACTTGTATATATGCCAAAGCAATCGTGCATATTCTCTATGGAAGTGCGGAAACGTTGCTGGCTTTTTTCTAAAAGTCTTTGAAGACGAGTGTTTTCAGTCGCATAATTCACAACAAGACGTAGACTCTCAGCCGTGATTTTGTTTTTAACAAGGTAGTCAGCGACACCGCTTTTCATAGCGGCTACAGCCACTTCTTCATCCCCTTGACTTGTTAACATTAGCACCGAGAGGTGATTGCTATCCAAACAAGAACGCAATTCACTTAAAAATTCCAACCCATCAATATCTGGCAACATATAATCCAGCAAGATGGCATCCGGCAATTCTTGCTTGCACAAGGCTAGCCCCTCCAGCCCAGTCTCTGCCTGTAAAATTTTATAGGTATGTTGATTATCTCCCTGGAGGTAGTAGCGATAGATTTCTCTATCCTCCAAACAGTCATCAACGATCAAAATTGTTCGTTGATTATATTGCATGGCTACTCCTTCAAGAACTTTACTGTTGTCATCTACATTACTGTGAGGGTCAGGAAGGAAGCTAGCTAACAAGAATCTTTTGGAATGGATTTTTGGTCAAACTATAAAGCAATAAAAGCTGACTAAGCTCTTTTTAAATGTCGCTGGGCAGCCAAAGCACCGCACAGTCCTATAATAGCAAACATGATTGAGGGTTCTGGTGTTGATGCTGGCTGTGTGGCAGGCAAACCCTGTAAGGTCAGCTCGTAGTTGCCACTATGAGACTCATGATCGTCTGCTGCCACCAGTCCAGATTTTGTAGCACTGAAACTATAGAGTAGTTGAGATGGTCCACCATTGTAGGAAACCTTGACGACTTCACTGGCCTGTATTTGTTTTGACCCTAAGGTTCCTAGTAATGTCTGTGCTATTGACCAATTGCTACTACCAACTTGTTGACTAGCCAGATATCCATTAATGGAAGCTGTTAGCAAAGAATTCGCATTCCAGTGACCAGCTAATCCAATCTTGATTAAGCCAGTACTATCATCTTCATTAACATAAGAGATGTTAGGATCACTGAATCTTTGAGGCCCTCCGTACTGAGTAAAAATATTAGAGACGAAGCTCACTAATGTTGGGCTTAGATTGAATCCGTTAGCTGCTAAACCTTGACTCAGCCATGTGTTGGTAAAGCTTGGAGTCCAGTCTGCAGCTGTCAGACTGCTCAGTGTAATATCTCTTCCATCAATTTTCCCTGTCAAGCTGGTATTACTTTTGGTAAAATCAAAGCCACTTTGTTTACTGCTCACTGCTAACTCTACGTTTCCAGTGGGATGTGTCGCATCCCCATCTAGAACTTTTTGCACATTTGCCAAGGTGTTGTCTACTTGAAAGGTGTTAGTAGCATTGGCATCGTAAACAGAATAATCATTTGGTTTTGTCCCGCCAATGGTTATGTTGGTAATGCTACCAGCATGTGCTGGAGTAGTGGCGATCGCGCTTATGCTGGCAGCTAGCGAAGCACCAATCAAATATTTTTTCCAAGTCTTTCTCATTTTGTAGTCTCCTATATTTTTGGGGTCGTGCTGTGTACACTTACCCTTGTTTAAGTTGTGTTGGCTTTACTACTAGCTTCACAGTTTTGATCAAGAGCAATAAGCAAATATTCTGTTACTTCTAGCATCAACACAGTCTAGGAAATAGGAGACATTTTTAGGTAAAGCTTATGTATATTTTTAACTAGATAAAAATAAAATTATTACTGTTTTTATTTGAGCAGGCTAAGTACAAATACTAACAAATACTAATAATTTATCTTGATTTTTGTCTATTCTAAGTTGACACTCCCCATGCGTAGAAGGCAGGGGATTCTAGCTTCAACGTCGTTGCTTGCTTTTGCAGGTCTTGCGACCAACAGAAGTAGAGGCTACAACTTCACTAGCGTTACTTCCCGGATGCCCTCCGGTAGCGTTTGCACGACTTAGGATTACTTTGGCTGCATTCACATCACGTTGTTCTATGTGTCCGCAGTGAGTACAAGAGTGAGTGCGAGTGCTAAGAGATTTATAGACTTTTGCACCACATTGACTACACTCTTGAGATGTGAAGTGTGGAGGGATAGCGATAATCTGCCGTCCAAATTTCACTCCAAAGTATTCAAGCCACTGGCGGAAATTGTACCAAGATGCATCAGAAATACTCTTGGCTAGCTTGTGGTTCCTCACCATACCCGAAATATTCAAGTCTTCCAAGACGACTCTAGCGTTAGCTAGGCACAAGTTACGCGCCACTCTCTTGGCGTGTTCGTTCCTTTGTCTTGTTACTCTTAAATGCTTTCGGGCATATACACCGCGCGCTTTTCTTCTGCCAGATGACCCTTTTTTCTTTTTGTAAATCTTGCGCTGTACCCGCTTGATATCTTTTTCTGATTTACGTAGATATCTCGGGTTTTCCTCATGATTGCCGTTACTGTCGGAGTAGAAATACTCAAGACCGACATCGATACCTACTTCTGACGTTGTAGGTGGCGCATCCTGCTGATTCTCGACTTTGACGCAAAACTGCACATAGTAGCCATCTGCACGTCGTACAATCCGAACTCGTTTAATCAGTTCCGCGGGATATCTGTGTATATCCCATTTGCCTAATAGCTTAAGTTCTCCAATCCCTTTGTTATCTGTAAAGGTTATCCGACGTTTTGATGGGTGCAGTTTCCACCCCGAGACTTTGTACTCTACAGAACGACTGTGTTTTTTGAATTTCGGATAGCCTTTCTTGCCTGGTTTATTGTTTTTGCAATTGTCGAAAAAGCGATTAATTGCACGTTCTACATTTTCAACCGATGCTTGGCAAGCATGGCTATTCAAATCATTGACAAATTGATATTCTGCACGCAATTGAGTGTTGTACTGATAAAGTTCTTTTTTGCCAATTCCACGATTATCCATCCAATAACGCAGAACCTTATTACGAACAAATTGACTTGTTCTAATAGCTTCATCTATTGCAGTTGCTTGTAACTTTTTGGCTACTGCTTTATACTCTAGTACCAACACTCTTGAATCACCTCCTGTTGTTTGTTAATCTATAACTAGTATATACACACTTTCTTAATATGACAACAGGAAAAGGCAAAAAAAGAGTAAGAAATCAACCAGTTTTTTATGATGAATTAAAAACTAGGCATAACATCATAATTACGCCTAGTTCTTGGCTAAAACTACAAAAATACGCTAAAAAACACGGTGTAAGCGTTAGCGAGTTTATTGAGCAATGGGTAAAGAGTCTTGACGGGGACTAAAGTCCCACCCTTGCTTACCCCATGTCTAAAGCCAGGGGCTTGCGCCCTTGAAGTTTTCGGTCACTTGTGTGATTTGTTCGTAGTACGAGATCTCTGAAGAATATTGCGAAATGTAACCTAAATAAGGTATACAGCAAGTAATCACTAAACCCTTTAAAAAGATGAAAAAGGATACAAAGCAGCTGTCGGATTACAACTTCTTCGACCCTCAACTGCTTGAATGCCCATATGGATTTTATAAGCTGGCGCGGGAGCAAGCACCAATTATGGAGCTACCTAGTCCCATAACTAACGCCAAGCTGTTTCTCGTGACACGTTATGACTTGGTGATAGAAATTCTTAAAGATACTTCTGTGTTCTCCAGCAATTTTTCTACGCTCCTAGCTGGCAAAGAAGAACAAGACGAAGAATTGCAGAAAATCTATGCTCAAGGTTGGCCCCAGGTCAACACTCTGCTGACTGCAGATCCACCAGAGCATGAGCGGTTTCGAGCACTAGTGAACAAGGCTTTTAGCGCCTCGCGTGTTAACAAAATGCAGGGATCGATTCGGCAAATAGTTGATGAACTCATTGATAGTTTTATTGACAAGAACAGCTGCGAATTTGTCAGTGAATTTGCTGTGCCTTTGCCTATTAGAGTTATTGCCGATCAACTAGGTGTACCGCAAGCAGATTTGCCCAAGTTCAAGCGATGGTCTGACGCTTTCATTGCCCGTCTAGGTCACATGCTTTCTAGAGAGCAGGAACTCGAGTGTGCTAAGGATGTCGTCGCTTTCCAGCATTATTTCCGTGATGTTATTGAGTCACGCCAAAAAGAGCCCAAGGATGACCTCATCACTGACTTGGTAAAAGCAGAGGTGGCTGGGGAGAGATCGCTTGATACCGCTGAACTGCTGAGTATCATTCAGCAAATACTAGTAGCTGGGAACGAGACTGTCACTAGTGCGCTTGCAGGTGGTATGCTACTGCTTGCCCAGAACCCCGAGCAGACAAAGTTGGTACAAACAGATCTTTCTCAAGTAGAGAACTTTGTTGAAGAAGTCCTGCGGATGGAAAGTCCAACAGCGGGAATGTGGCGAGTTGTAAAGCAAGATACAAAACTAGCAGATGTTGAACTAAAAGCTGGATCTTTACTCCTAGTCCGCTTCGATGCAGCCAATCGCGACCCGGCAAAATTTCCTGATAGTGAGCATTTCAATGTGCGTCGCCAGAATGCTAGTAGTCATTTATCCTTTGGATATGGGACTCATTTCTGCTTGGGGGCTATGCTAGCCCGTAAGGAAATGCAGATTGCCTATGAGCAGTTGTTGCTCAGGCTTAAGAATATTCGCTTGGAGCAAGGAAATTATCAGTACATTCCCAATGTACTCATGCGGGGATTGAAGCACCTTTGCATAGAGTTCACATCTTGAACAGCGAATGAGCAAGCAATGCAGCCTGCGTGCGATCGCGTAAATTTAAACGACTGAGAATACTGGTGACATAGTTCTTCACAGTATTTTCTGAGAGAAAAAGCGATTGAGCAATCTCACGGTTGTTGGCTCCAGAAGCCATCAATCGTAATACATCGAGTTCTCTGGGTGTGAGTTGAGCTAATTCTGGCGGCTGTTCTACCGATAGGGTCGGTGTAGGGGTAGACATGAGTGCTTTCTCAAACAATCCTGGACCGAGTTGTGTATGTCCTCTGTAGACAGAGCGAATCGCCAACGCCAGCTCCTCTGGCTCAGTATCCTTAAGCAAATAGCCTTTAGCACCTAGCCGCATTGCTTGGGAAACGTACTCATCATCATCAAAAGTTGTTAAAACCAGAACTTTAGTGTGCGGATATTTTTGCGCGATCGCTCCCGTTGCAGCAACCCCATCCATCACAGGCATTCGGATATCCATGAGTACAATATCGGGCTGCAGTATGGGAATTTGTTCAAGCGCCCGTTGTCCATTTTCTGCTTCACCAATGACTTGCATATCCTCATTGGACTCTAGCAAGCTCTTGAGTCCTTGACGGATGAGCAGCTGATCGTCAACCAACAAAATCCGAATCATAGCAACAGGTTTGATAGTGGAAAAGAAACACAAATGCGGCAACCTTTTCCTGGCTGACTGTGGATATTAAACTGACCTCTCAATCCCATTGCTCGTTCTCGCATCCCTTGTAGTCCAAATCCGGTTGTATTTTGAGTCGGGTCAAACCCTTCACCATTATCTTCAATAGAAAGATGAAGCTTTCCTGACTCCTGTTGTAACTCAACGGCTACAGTAGTTGCATGAGCATGTTTATAGATATTAGTCAGTGATTCTTGCACAATGCGATATACCGTTGTGTTTACTTCCACAGGTAAGGATAATGGTAAATAGATTTTAGAAGACAATTTAATACCTGTATTGTCCTGAAAGTCCTTTAGTAGCTTTTCAATTGCAGAGTTGAGGGATTGTCCTTGTAATGGATTCGATCTCAATACTGACACTGAGCGCCGGATTTCTAACAACGCCTCAGCTCCTAGCTGCTTTGCTTGTTTGAGAAAGGTTAATGCTTTATCATTATTTGACTGCCAGAATAGCAGGGCATTGTTGAGCTGAATGCTTTGCGCAGCTAGAGTGTGTCCAAGCCCATCGTGAATTTCGCGAGCAATGCGGTTACGTTCCTGCAAAGTTGCTTGGTCTTCAATTCGTAATGCATAATACCGCAGCTGCTCATGAGTCATTTCTAGTTCCTGATGGGCAATTTGCAACTGCTTTCGACTTTGTCGCTCTGCCAGTAAGGCGTTAATCAATAACAAAGCAAATACTAGTGTTAAACTAAACAATAACACGGAACTCAATCGCCAATCCCAGACAGCTGTTCTGTACTTCTCAGGTACAATGGGTTTTGTTAACAGCAGGGTTCCATAGCAAAGGAAAGCTAAACCCAATACAGCCATCTGTCCCGCACGCCCAAATATGAGGCAACTCCGCATGAGTAATACAAGGCATAGTAGAAACACGGTGCGAGAAGATATGCCATATTCAATAGCTGCAAATAAAACTATGGCGAATTCCACCGTAGTGTAAAGCAACTTTGTTTCCAACTTCTTTGTTGGCACTCTCAAGCCCATCAACCCAAAGCCAAAGATCATGAGAACTTGCACAAGCGATCGCCAGGACAACTCCAACGGCAACAGAACTTCCATAAGCACTGCTGTGGTTAATAATAACCACTCCAAATAAAGCAGTAGACGAAACGATTGGGAAGTGGAGTTAACCATAGGAGTGCGAAAAAAAGGGAGGGAGGGAGAACTGAAATCCATATAGTAATAATGATTATTTTGCACCATTCTCAAGATCTGTTTAGAGGGCCTTTCTCAATGAACTATAGGTTTATAACCTATGGTGGTTGTTGCTGCTCGTCCAAAATATAACAGTAGAAACACTACGGCCATTCTCTTCTTTGTCTATAACAAATATGCTCTTGATGTTGTTAGGGTTTTTCTTACTGATTTACTAACCCTGTACTAGGAAAAAAGTCATACTGACTGTGGTACTTTCTGACTGCTCAGGTTAGGAACTTTGCTTCATGTAAACGTTCTTATCAATTTTTAAGATTGATATTGTGAACCCGAACACGGAAATTTCACCATTCCAAATGTTGCCATCAACCATTAACTTAAACTTATATGGAGGCTCTCATGCCAGATAACATTACCAATGTGAGTTCAGCGGAAACTCACATAGAAGTAATGCCTACTAAGCGAATTGGGTTAGTCTTACTTAGTATGATGTTGCTTTCTGCGCTGGGCTTCTTTGGTATTCAAGCAATTGCCAAACCCAACAAAGGTGAAAGATCTCAAGCAAGAAGCAGACAGAT
>JAJPJF010000229.1 GCA_021324415.1 Nostocales cyanobacterium Centralia_MAG_434 | reverse complement strand
TTTTTTATTTATATCAAGAGCAAATTCTCTATCCTCATCTGTGAGAATTGGTGATGGCGCAGTTTCAAATTGAGACGAGTCAATTGGTCGTACCCCAACACACCACCGCTGTACAAATCAAACTGCTAATGTAACAAACAATTTCATGATATTTCTTACCTTTTCTTGTGCCAATTCTTTCGACCCTGATTAAAGATTGTATTCCAGTCCATGCTGGGTCAATTCCATTGACATCATGAAAAACTTCCACAGTACGAGTTGTAAATCTATCTCTGATTTTTTCTGTCTCAACTATACGAGAAGTTGGTTTTCTAATGGCGGCAATGTGTTGAATATGGCGATGTAGTTTGGGTTGATTATTTTTAACAGCAATGACATAATCATTTCCACTTTCGATAATTATTTGACAAGTTTTTTTAACAATGTCAAAGCTCAAAACAATATCTTCTAGACCTAATACTGTGACTAGCTCTTGTACCAGGGTGAGCATATAAATTTGTAGCTCAAAATACAGAATATTTGACCAACAGATACGATGAGAATCAGATTTAAGTATTAAATATGTTAAGTAGTACGTTAATAAGTAAAGCGTCTATTTTATATCAGGGTCAGTGTTATGACATCGGGTTTCAACTCTTCTAATAATCCTCCTGCTCCCAAGTCAAAGGCTTTAAGTGTAGCGAATGCCAACGCTTTAACATCGAGGATTTCATCAATTTTTGGCGAAATAGAAGACCCTCGTGTAGAAAGAAACCGTGTGCATTTATTAACAGATATTTTAATCATAGCCATACTCTCAGTAATTGCTGGGGCCAAGGGGTGGGAGGACATGGAAAATTATGGCTTGAGTAAATATGAGTGGTTAGAGCAGTTTCTAACTTTACTAGAAGGTATACCAAGCGCGGACACATTTCGTCGAGTTTGTGAATGCATTTCACGCCCTTTCTCTCATACTTTGAACATTTCCACAAATCGAGTCACTCTCATTATTAGCGATCGCATACGCCTACGACTCGCTACAAGGAATATCATGCCCTGACAAAACGTGCCATCAGATTTTTGAGGAAATCTCGTAATTTCTTAATCTTATTAGTAATTTAAATTACTTTAATACACATAAGCTTTCTGCAGATTTTAGTGTTACATTTTTATACTCTTTATTTGTTTTTTACGGGTTTATTCGGCAGGTGTAAGCTCTGAGTTAGAGCCAATTTTTCCAGCTTTGTCTACTTCGCAATACTTAACATCTAATACAGAATGGAGACATAAATATAACTTCTATACAAAACCAGTTTAGTAATGTTACTGTTAAGGTTATCCTTCTACCATTCCTTCCCTATGAACAAGCACAAAAAGCCAAAAAAACAAGATTTGGATAAGAATTTACTATCCCAAATCAACACAAATGCGGCAGGAATCGATATTGGTGCTGATAGATATTGGGTCAGTGTGCCTATGAGGAGGGATGTTTATTGCATATCTGTAGCTTCTTTGACTGGAGAAATCTGGGATTAGGAGCAAATATTATGATCAAGATTGTCTCCGCAACAACCCTTGGCCAGCCTAGTCAATTACTGCAGAGCTACGACGTTATACCATGTTATAAGTCTAAAGTCACCGAGTTACGAACAAAGGCAGAGCCTCTTGTTAAGAAGCTTTCAGGTAGAACTATTTGGATGATTAGCTCAACTGCTCAAGGAGGTGGGGTGGCGGAGATGCTGCCGTCACTACTGGAAATGATGCGAGGACTAGGTTTTGCGGTTAACTGGGCTGTTATCAATTCTGATAGTCGGGAGTTCTTCCAACTTACTAAGCATTTGCAAAATCTCATTCTTGGTGATATCAATTTAGACTGTGATCTGGGTCCCAATGATACCTGCTTATATGAAGCTGTGAATCGCAAAAACGCAGAGTCCCTGAAGCCCCATCTTGGTCTACAAGATATTCTGTTTATACACGATCCACAACCCTTGCCATTAGGTACATTACTTCATAAGGAACTCGGCTTGCAGCTTTTTTGGCAGTGCCATCTCGGTATTGAACAAGAGAACACTGCAACAATAGCAGCCTGGGATTTTCTACAGAACTTTTTAAAACCATACAGTTTGTGTGCCTTCACAGCGTTGGAATATGCACCTCTCTACCTCAAGGCTCGCACTCGTGTGGTTTGTCCCGGTCTTGATCCACTTTCTCCCAAAAACCGGGAACTTTCATTTCATGAAATCATGCAAATCTTTTGCGGTAGTGGATTGCAAAAAATGCATTATCCTGGTGTCGTACCTAACTTTAAATACCAGGTTTCTCGCTTAATGCCAGATGGCAGTCTGGTAGTACCAAAAGAGTTCGGATTGGTATTTACCCCGATGATTCTTCAAGTATCACGGTGGGACAGGCTGAAAGGCTGGAGCTACTTGGTCGATGCGTTTGCTCACTTCAAAGCAATGCTTGATAGTCATTCGATAGAACAATATGGACCAGAGAGAGTAGCTTATTTGCAGCAGGTTCGCCTAGTTATGGCTGGTCCTGATCCCTCCTATATCCGTGATGACGTTGAGGGAGCAGAGGTCTTCGAGGAGATTCGGCAACAATACCTAAAGTTACCAATCGAGTTGCAACAAGACATTGTAGTGCTTTTGCTACCAATGGCATCCCAATATGAAAACGCACTAATCGTCAATGCATTGCAACGTACTGCCTTGATCGTTGTTCAAAGTTCACTTCGAGAGGGATTTGGGCTTACAGTAACTGAATCAATGTGGAAGGGCCGTCCAGTCATCGGCTCATCAGCGTTTGGTATTAAACTTCAAATTGAGGACAAGATCAGTGGAATTTGTATCCGTAATATCACTGATAAAATAGAAATTGCAAGACACTTTTTGGATTTATTGATGAACGTCAATCTGCGCAATGATTTGGGTTTGAAAGCTCATTGGCGCATATTTGACAAATACCTTATCTTTTCACAGGTCTCGCAATATCTTGATCTGCTTGAGGGAGCAATTTAGGGACTTCCAAAAAATAAAGTTCACAATGCATATTAAAAGCAAAGCATAAACTGGCTCTTGTCAGATTTTGGTGATCAAGACGGAAACTCGTTTTAAGGCAGACGGCAGATGGCAGATGGTTTTCAAACGTTTTGTTATCCGAGCCTGGGACTTGTGACAAAGACGGGCGATTGGGCTTTAGCCCACTGCCCTAAAGGGCAATCACTTGCGGCTTTCTTGTGATGCAGATGTTCTATAATCCTTAACCTGCCTCAATTGTGGGAATCTTTCCTTCTTTCTTCCTTTCTGCCGTCTGCCCTCTGCCTTCCCCCAACAAGCGATCACCAAAAGTTGCCAAGAACCCATAAACTGACCACTTATGTTTTGCAGCATAGAGCTAAAAGTTGATTTTAGGCTGCAAGTCACACTTCAATATACGGTAAAGTACAAATATCACATCATGCTCGCATAAGAGAAGAGATGGATATTAACCTTATCATTAATGTGATTAAAACTGTTGTACCAGGAACTGTTTCTCTTGCTACTCAACAGGCTAGTCGTAATGACTATATCATCAAAATTTTAAAACGATTAGGGCTTGATCCAGTACAACCACCAAAAGATTTTGACGGAGTTTATGCTTACGCGTTAACAGAGTATGGCGTGTTTAAACCTAACTCTATTTTGGAGTTTTTCAGAAAAAAAGAGGTGAAAGCAGCTTTTTTAAGAGCCTTTCACGATAATTCCTTGAATTTTCTTAAAGATGTAGAACTTTATTGGAAGTTAATAGGATATCAGGAAGATGAAGCGGAAATAGATTTACATCAGGAGTATCAGGAGTTCTATCAGGTTTTTATCAGTGTAGCAAAACGCTCTAGAAACCCTGTTGAAGCTATAGTTGACCCAATCACTAAGCTTCCAGAACCTTCCTCTTATCCAGATGCTTTTAAAGCACTTATTGAAGAAAAAACTAAGACATTCTGTGGTCGGCAATTTGTGTTTGATGAATTTAATCAATTCCTCAACCACCATACTAAAGGTTACTTTACTGTGGTAGGAGATGCAGGAATGGGGAAAAGTGCGATCGCAGCTAAATACGTTTATGACAACAAAGCTATCTGCTACTTCAATGTTCTTGCAGAGAGTCGTAATAAACCCGAACAATTTTTCAACAGTATACGCCAACAATTAAGTCATCGTTATCAGTTACAGGATTCAGCAAATACTGATTTACCAGATTTATTGAACAAAGTTAGCGAAAAACTTGCTACTGATAAACGCCTAGTTATTGTTGTTGATGCTCTTGATGAGGTAGAACAACCAGGACCAGGAAATCTTTTAGATTTACCTAAAAACTTACCTAATGGTATATATTTTCTCTTAACTAGGCGACCATATGAACTCAAGAATAAACGCTTATTGACTGACGAAGGAGTTAAACAGCAAGAATTAGATTTGAGAGCAAATCATTATGCTGAATTTAATAAAAAAGATGTAAAAGAGTATATTAGCTTCTTTATTAATGATCACCCTGATTATAAAGATACTCTAGGAGAATGGATACGCAGCAAACATATTTCTCCACCAGAATTCATTGAGCAATTAACGGTAAGAAGTGAAAATAATTTCATGTACCTGTCTTATGTCTTACCAGCTATTGTCAAAGGATATTATAATGACCTTTCTTTGAAAGAATTACCCTATGGTCTTCAGGAGTATTATGAACAACATTGGAAACGGATGGGGATGGAACAAGCACCGCAGGAATTAATAGTGATTATTCTCTTTATTTTGGTGCAAATTCCTACATTACCTACTGTAAAAATGATTGCTGATATTGCTGAAGTAGAAGAATATGAAGTTGAAAAAGTTCTGGAGCAGTGGGTTGAGTATTTGAGAAAGCGGGAAGTTCAGGGAGAATTTTGTTACACCATTTATCATGCCAGTTTCTTAGATTTCTTAAAATCTAAACGAGATTTGAAAGCTACGCGTAAGCTATTTGAAATAGTTAAGCAACGTATTTCTGACTACTTGTATTGAAAAAAGGCATCCTATGAGTAAAGTTGCTAAAAAATTAGCAGAGTACAGTAGTCCTGCACTTCTTAGGGCTTTTCTTGGGAGCTTACATAATCTGAACTTAGATGATCCAGAGCACTGGAACAAGTATTACGACCTCCTGACTGACTTTGATTTCCTAGCAGCAAAGATTAACCATGGTAACTTTGGGGTGCAGCTACTGATTGATGATTATGATTTAATTAATAAGCCTGAGCTATTCAATAATCGAGAGCAAGTAAAAACACTCAAATTGATTCAAGGAGCCTTGCGACTGTCAGCACATATATTGCAACAAGATAAAATGCAGCTGGCAGAACAATTGTGGGGGAGAATGCAACAATTTTCACTTCCAAAAATTCAAGCAATGCTGGAGGTAGCAAAACAGAGAAAAGCTTCACCTTGGTTGCGTCCCTTAAGATCTAGCTTAACTCCTCCCGGTGGATCTTTATTTCGTACCCTCAAGGGTCATAGCAACTATGTACGAGCAGTCACTTTCATCCCCGATGGCTTAAAGGTGATTTCTGGTTCATCAGACAACACACTCAAAGTCTGGAGTTTAGAGACTGGAGAGGAGATGCTTACCCTGAGGGGTCATAGCGACAGTGTACAAGCAGTCGTTGTTACCCCTGATGGCTTCAGGGTGATTTCTAGTTCTGATGACAACACACTCAAAGTTTGGAATTTAGAGACTGGAGAAGAGGTGCTTACCCTGAGGGGTCATAGCGACAGTGTACAAGCAGTCGTTGTTACCCCTGATGGCTTCAAAGTGATTTCTGGTTCATCAGATAACACGCTCAAAGTTTGGAGTTTGGATACTGGAGAGGAATTGCTCACCCTCAACGGTCATAGCAATTATGTACAAGCAGTCGCGGTCTCCCCCGATGGCTTAAAGGTAATTTCCGGTTCGTCAGATAACACACTTAAAGTCTGGAATTTGGAGACTGGAGAGGAATTGCTCACCCTCAATGGTCATAGATCTAGTGTAGAAGCAGTCGCGATTTCTCCCGATGGCTTAAAGGTGATTTCTGGTTCATTTGACAACACACTCAAAGTCTGGAGTCTAGAGACTGGAGAGGAATTGCTCACCCTCAACAGTCACAGTGACAGTGTAGAAGCAGTCGCGGTTTCCCCCGATGGCTTAAAGGTAATTTCTGGTTCATTTGACAACACACTCAAAGTCTGGAGTTTGAATGTTGGAGAGGAGTTAAGCATTGTAAATGTTCACAGTGACAGTGTACAAACAGTCACGGTCTCCCCCGATGGCTTTAGAGTGATTTCTAGTTCTGATGACAACACACTCAAAGTTTGGAGTTTGGATACTGGAGAGGAGTTATTTACCCTCAATGGTCATAGCAAGAGTGTACAAGCAGTCACAGTTACTCCCAGTGACTTCAA
>JAJPJF010000090.1 GCA_021324415.1 Nostocales cyanobacterium Centralia_MAG_434 | reverse complement strand
GGGAGATCCAAAAAATAAAATGTCCAGCCTTTGTTGGTTGATCTGTCGGCACAATAGGTTATTCGTTGTAATAAGGCTGGACATTTTATTACTGGTAAGTGCCTTAACCGCCGACATGGACACCAGGACGTCTCTCAGGGTTCTTTTCAGCTCGACGAAGTACTTCACGGGTGACCACAGCAATATCACCTTCACCAAACAAGATAAAACGCATTAAGTATTGTAAAGGGTTGCCCTCAACCCAACCAAAGTAAGCATGGGGAATCTTACCTGTTAAATCACGAATATGGAGCAGTAAAGCCGCGATCACATTAGGGACTGCTGCACCCTGAGCACGTAGGATGCGGTAATCACCGACTTGCACTCCTTTAACTTTAATGACATCTGCAAATTCCGAAGCATCAGATACCATAACTTCTAGAAAGAGGATTGGATCGTCGGATGGAATATGATTGTCCTCGCGCACCTCTTTCTCTTTTAAAGAATACTCTTGGATATCACCATCATTTAACCGATTAGCAATGAGTCGTATTGCTCCCTGGCTTTCTTGGTCAATAAATTGGCGAGCATTGTCATCAAGTTCGATCTGTTCTACTCGTAGTTCAGTTGAACGCCAAACACGAGAAATGAGTGAGGTGAGGATGATAGCAGCAATGAAAAATGTCGCAATCTTAATCCCTTCTGGTCTTTCAATAATATTGACAATAGTAGTATATATAAATACTAGTGTAATGATTCCAAAGGCGAGTATGTCTCGCGTATTTCTTTCACGGTAGGCTGATAAGGTAACGGCAAAGGCTGCTGAAGTGATCAATACCAACACCCCAGTTGCGTAAGCTCCGCCTTGGGCTTCCACGTTAGCCCGAAAGATAATTGTGACAACAAAGGCGATCGCTGTATAGACTAATACTAGAGGTCGCCCAACTCGTGCCCAGTTGGGTGCCATACCGTAGCGTGGTAGGTAACGAGGCACAATATTGAGTAGTCCCGCCATTGCAGATGCACCTGCAAACCACAGAATCGAGATTGTACTGAGATCGTATAGAGTGCCAAAGCCATTGCCCAGATACAGATGTCCCAGATAAGCAAGGGCTCGTCCATTGGCTCTACCTCCAGCGGCAAATTCTCCAGGAGGAATCAGTAGAGTAGTTACAAAGCTGCTGGTGAGCAAAAAGAAGCTCATAATCACAGCTGCAGTAGTCAGCAGCTTACGTGTATTCCGAATACGCCCTATCGGGTACTCGGGAGTGTCCTGGCTACTACCTTTTACTAGGGGCATAACTGTCACGCCAGTCTCAAATCCTGACAGTCCTAGTGCTAATCTAGGGAATAACAAAACAGATATGCCGAGCATTATCAAAGGGTTGGAATAGCGTGTGAAGAGCGCAGTCTGCCATTGAGCGAGTACAGATGGGTGAGTTAGGATTTGATACAGACCATCACTAATAACAATCAAGTTTAACAACAGATAAACTGCGACCAAAATGACTGCAATACCGATTGCTTCTCGGAACCCTTTCAAAAACACTGCGCCCAGTAGAGCAATTAATATCAGAGTGATAGTAATGCTTTGATTGTGAAGTATCGGTGGAGTCAGCGGATTTTCGATGATGTGAGCTGTAGCATCAGCAGCAGAGAGGGTAATAGTGATGATAAAATCGGTTGCCACAAAACCGAGTAGGCACAGTATCAGAAATTTGCCTTGCCACCAAGAGAGCAACCTCTCCAAGATGGCAATAGACCCTTCACCATTAGGACTTTTGGCAGCAACACGCCGATAGATTGGCAGTGCACCAAACAGCGTCAGCAAAACCAGAATCAAGGTGGCTATCGGAGAAAGAGTGCCTGCTGCCAATGCTGCAATACCAGGTTGATAACCCAATGTGGAAAAATAATCTACACCAGTCAAGCACATAACCTGCCACCAAGGATGCTGGCGATGGGCCTGTTCATGATGGTAAGGTCCCTGCTTCTTGTGTCTGTCTTCTTCAAGCAACCATTGGATAAACTGATTGCTGAGCCGCTTTGTTAAAACAGTTGGTTTAGCCATCAAACTTCACGTGTTTGTGGTTTCTTAACTTAAACTACCCAAAATCTAGCACCATAAATTCATTGTAGGTTAGAGATTTTCAAAGCATAGTTTTCCAAAATCTTCGAGAAACCCAATTTCTCAAACCTATACTGATGCAAAATTGCATATAAATAAGTAACATTTAACCGTTAACTAACTTTCTCATTGCCTGCTGTAAGTCGTTGGTGAAGTCAGCAACTGCTTGTCTTGCACCTTGGCGACTTGCTTGATAAGCAGGGTAGCGTTCGGAAATAGATATTGGTTGCCCCACAGTTAGCTTGACCCGTTGTTTACCAAGAGTTGGGCGACGAACTGAGACATTATTACCCATAATCCGGTTTACCATATCCCAGATTCGTAAGGTTGTCTGAGCAAACCTTTCTGCAGTGGGTTTCTCGCGGATATACTTACCAGTGATAGCTACAAAACTTTCAACCAGCCGCATGTGCCACATCCGCAAAGAAGCTTCTTCGGCTATGTGATCGCCTAAAGCCCGTTCTATGGGAGATAGTGCCTTAACATCCTTAAATTCTTCTCTAAAAATATAATTCCAACCAGCTTGTTCTACTCGACGGCAGCGATCATTAAAATTTCCTTTAGGCTGTAGATCAAAATACTCTTCTGCAACTTGCAACACTGTATGCAATAAAGCCTGAAGACGAGCAGCTATCATTTCATTGACATCGTTTTCTTGCCCTTGTGTTGTCTGGGTCTGTGGTAGTTGTTGATGATAAAACCGCGTGTAAAACTGTTCCATGATCGCTAATAAACGTTCTGCCAAGCGCAATAGTCTTGGGTAGAGCTCTAAAGACGTTGCATCCTGCCCTTGTAGAGACGTTCCATGCAACGTCTCTACAGACTCTGATGGCAACCCACAAGCGGCTTCCAATTCACTTAAAAGATTTGCGATCGCACTCCAAGGTGGTGCAATGTAATTGTATTGAATCCCAACTGGTACAATAAAAACCTGCTCATCTCTCCCAGCCTTCTGCAGATCTTCAGCACACCAAAAGCCCAACTGTGCAATACCTGGCTCCAAAGGGTTGACAACTTCCGAAAGACCATTGGTAGCTCCTTCCGGTGCGGCAGCCATTGGGAAAGGTCCATTAGCAAACAAATCTCGTGCAGAACGCAACCCTGTCCAATCCGCCTTACCTCGTTGAATAGGCGTTGCACCCAAGCGAGAAGCAACCCAGCCAATGTAGGAACCTGCCCATAGAGGAATTCCACGATCATAGATAAAATGGGCATGAATTGGGTGTTGTAGCGATACCCCTTTGCTACGTGCAACATGAGGCAAAATGTGGGAAAGCAAATAGCCAAGACAGAGTGGATCTTCTACTTGGGGATGGCGAAATGCAATCAAAAAACGAATTTTTCCCTCTTGAAACTGGCGATAGAGATCTACCAAAACCTCTACATTGTCGGCTTCAACTTGGCGAATTGCGGTTTTTCCCCAAAGCCAAGTAGGTAGCAACCACTGAACGGCTCTCACAAACAAGGGGTTGAGTGCTGGAGGGATAAATTCCAGGGGTGGAAAAGCTCTGTAAACGACATTGGACAAAGTCAGTTTCTCCTAGGGTTGCAATTGGACAATTTAAAGTTAACTTAACTGAAGATAGAGTGAATTTGGAAAGGAAACAAACGATGCGACTGTCACAAATGTTATTCATTACACTTAGGGATGATCCAGCAGATGCTGAAATTCCTAGTCATAAACTACTTATCCGTGCAGGTTACATTCGTCGCATCGGTAGCGGTATATATGCTTATCTCCCCCTCATGTGGCGGGTATTACAAAAAGTTTCCCAAATTGTGCGGGAAGAGATGAACGCGACTGGTGCGCAAGAATGTCTTTTACCCCAGTTGCAACCCTCTGAATTATGGAAAGAGTCTGGACGCTGGGACACCTACACGAAAGCTGAGGGGATCATGTTTGCCCTTCAAGACCGCCGTGAACAAGAATTGGCACTCGGTCCAACTCACGAGGAAGTGATCACAACGATCGCCCGTGACATGATTCGTTCCTACCGCCAATTACCGCTAAACCTTTACCAAATTCAAACCAAGTTCCGTGATGAAATCCGTCCTCGGTTTGGTCTGATGCGGGGACGCGAATTTATTATGAAGGATGCTTATTCCTTCAATGCCAATGAAGAAAGCCTGAAAAAAACTTATCAGCAGATGTACCAAGCCTACACAAATGTTCTCCAGCGGAGTGGGTTGGCTTTTCGCGCTGTCCAAGCTGATTCTGGTGCCATTGGCGGTTCTGGTTCTCAAGAATTTATGGTGCTAGCAGAAGCTGGCGAAGATGAAGTCCTTTATACGGAAGATGGACAGTACGCCGCTAATGTGGAAAAGGCTGTGTCTTTACCCTTTGACGCTGAACCCTCACCGTTTTCTACTTATGAAAAACGGGAGACACCAGGAACAGAGACGATAGAGAAAGTCTCGCAATTTCTCAAATGTTCTCCCACCCAAATCGTCAAAAATGTCCTTTACCAGACAGTTTACGACAATGGTCTCACAGTTATGGCGTTGGTGAGTATTCGCGGCGATCAGGAAGTTAATGAAGTCAAGTTACACAATGAATTGACAAAACAAGCTTCTCAATATGGAGCAAAGACCATTCTCAATTTATCTGTACCTAGCACAGAAGCACAGGAAAAATGGGCAGCAAAGCTTTTGCCTTTGGGCTATATTGCTCCTGATATTGGAGACGAGTACATTCAAAACCAATTCAATAATCTTTCCTCTGGTGCGAAAAAAACAGGAGAAGGTTCCGTACATCCCAAGTTTTTGCGTTTGGTAGATAAAACGGTTGTTGATTTAAAGAACTTTGTCACGGGCGCAAATGAATCTGGCTACCATGTTGTGGGAGCAAACTGGGGAGTTCAATTTAAATTACCAGATATAATCGTAGATGTACGGAAAGCGAAAGCAGGCGATCGCGCTATTCACAATCCTGAGCAAACTATCAAGAGTGCTCGTGGAATTGAGGTAGGACACATTTTCCAATTAGGCACTAAGTACTCTCAAGCCATGGGAGCAACTTACACCAACGAACAAGGTGAAGAAAAACCCCTGATTATGGGTTGTTATGGTTTGGGTGTGTCGCGTCTGGCACAAGCGGCTGTTGAACAATCTTACGATCAAGATGGAATTATCTGGCCTGTCGCGATCGCCCCTTATCATGCAATTGTCACAATTCCCAACATCAACGATGCTCAGCAAGTTGAAATTGCGGAAAAACTCTACACAGAGCTTAATCAAGCAGGAGTTGAAACCTTACTTGATGACCGGAATGAACGAGCAGGGGTTAAATTCAAAGATGCTGATTTAATTGGAATTCCTTACAGGATTGTTACTGGACGAGCCATCTCTAACGGTAAAGTGGAAGTCGTAGAACGGCAAACCCGTAAATCTCAAGAAATTCCCATTAATGAAGTGGTATCAACTTTAAAGGGATGGATTGACTTAGCAAAGGGGGAATAGGGAATAGGGCATGGGGGGACAAGGGAAGGGGGACAAGGAGGACAAGGGGGACAAGGGGGACAAGGAGCAGAGGACCAGGGAAGCAAGCACAGAGGAATACTCCATCCTATGCCCTATGCCCTATGCCCTATGCCCTTGCCCTATGCCCACTCCTAACTCCTAACTCCCCATTCACAAACATATGGAATTCTTGACAATTTTCTTATCGAGTCTGCTGGGATTAGTTAGTCCTTTGGGAGTGTTGGTTGATCGCACTGCGGAAAATGCGATTCGTTCTCAGTTTGCTAAAGTAGGGCAATTACAAGTGCGAGTTGATAATTCTCCCTCTTATCAACTTGTGCAAGGAAAAGTGAAAAGAGTACGAATTGCGGGGCGCTCTTTGCAGTTCAAACGGCAAGATGTTCGGCTCGCACTTTTTGAATTGGAAACTGATGCAATTGAATTAGATCTTTCTAGTTTGAAGCACAGACGTCCTAAATTGAAACAACCTTTACAAGGTGGTGTGCGTCTAATTTTAACTCAGCAAGATGTCAACAAACTTTTACAATCGTCCCAGTTCATAACTAAGTTGCAACAACTAAAGATTAACTCAGTAAGCTACCCAAATACAAAGACTAGCCCTGGATACAATTTCATCAATCCCCAAGTGAATTTTTTGGCCAATAACCGCTTATTATTCCAAGTGGAATTACAAGAGGGTCACGGAAAGCCTCTGTTGATTAAGTTGGAAACAGGACTAAGTATAGTTAGTGGCAGGCATATTAACTTAGTTAATCCAGTGGTAGCAGTCAATGGTGAAAAGGTTCCAACTCAATTTGTAAATGTAGTTTTAAATAATTTCAATAAGCAATTAGATTTAGGTAATTTAGAAGGTGACGGACTACAAGTGCGAATTCTAAAATTAGAAATGAAACCAACAGCATTAGAGATTGCAGCATTTTTAAGAATAAAGCCATCCTCTAAGTATTTGGAAACTCTCATCTTGTAAGCATCGTCTTTAGCCAGGCTTCTCCTTAGAATAAGACTCTCTCAGCCTTAAGGAAGGTTGTTAATATGAAACAACAGCAAGGATCTAAGCGTATTTCTTCAGGTGTGATTGCCGCTGTCTCAGCAGCAGTGGTTGCAGTGGGTGGTGGTGTTGCTTGGTTGACATCGAACTCCAACCATTCTTCCTCGTCGTCAAATTCGAATTCTGCTCCAACAGCAATAACGCCGCCAGCATCACAGTTACCAACGACGACACCAAACCAAATTAACAATGAGCAAACTGCTCAAATATATTTTCTGAAAGATACAGGCAAAAATATTGCATTAGTTCCCCAGTCGATTAAAGTTAAAGCAGATCCCAACAAGCCCAACCAAGTTTTAGAAGCCGCTTTGAACACTTTATTGGCTGGATCTAATAACAAGACTGATTCCACCACTATCCCCAAAGGCACAAAATTGCTGGGGTTGAACATGAAAGATGATGGTATTCATGTGAATTTATCTCAAGAATTTACCAGTGGGGGTGGTAGCACCTCAATGATAGGTCGTGTGGGGCAGGTTCTCTACACTGCTACCAGCTTAGATCCAACAGCCAAGGTATACATAGAGGTAAACGGTAACAAGTTAGATGTTATCGGTGGTGAAGGATTAGAACTCGAACAGCCACTCACTCGTAATAGCTTTCAGAAAAACTATCAGCTTTAATCAACAGCCAGCAGTCAACAGTGTGGTCTGTTGACTGTTAACTGTTAACTGTTAATTGATTTACTTGGTATTTAGAACCCGAAAGTTTCGTGCCTGCTGTTCTAATCTGCTAGCTAGGCGATCGCACACCCGATTACACAATTCAAAAATCATTTCATCTTCTACTCGGTAGTAAGCGCAAGTACCTTCACTGCGGCGGCTGAGAATTCCTGCTTGCCACATGACTTTAAGGTGCTTAGACACATTTGCCTGAGAAGTTTGAGTTGCCTCTACTAACTCCTGCACACATTTTTCTTCATCTCTCAGTAGATGCAACAGACGCAGACGCATAGGCTCACTTAACAAGCTGAAGTATTCAGCTACTTGTTGCACAACTTCTGAAGGTACAGGCAACGTTTGTTTCATCAGGATTAACCAGTAAAAAAGGAACTAAAATTTAACAGGGACACATTCGATATATAGATTAATACTTAATCAGGGTTTATGCGCAATAAAGGTTGACCATATTCTACAGGTTCGCCATTTTGAACAAGAATTTCTACGACTTGTCCGGATACTTCTGTTTCAATCTCATTCATTAGCTTCATGGCTTCGATGATACACACGGTTTGACCACTACGGACGCGATCACCTACTTCCACAAATGGTGATTCATTGGGAGCTGGAGCACGATAAAACGTTCCCACCATTGGGGAAGGCACCTCAACAAGCTTCTGTTGCACAATGGGTGGTGGAGGCGCTGGTATTGATGTACCTGCAGGTGGAACATTATTTTCCAAGCGACGATTGACAAAAGTTTCCGTTGGTGCTGGCACCACTTGGGATGTAGGCGGTGGAGGGGGTGGTAATGCCACCGAACTAGCCACATTGCCTACATCCACATGCCCTGGCAATGTCTTACGTACAGTTAACTCCAGATCATCGCTTTTGAGCACTATTTCGGTAATGTCTGTTTGTGCAATAGTTACGAGCAGTTGACGGATTTCATTAAAGTCTAATGGCACAGTTTTTGTTTCCTCACACAATCAGATAGTAAATAGACTAAATCCGTAAAGAGAATTGATAGCGAGGCAGAGACATAAATCCCTATTATGCATAGGAATTGGGATTTGCATCTCTGGTGAAGTACAAAGTTACTCCCTACCTAAATATGTATCATTACGGGTGTCTATACGGATACGTTCTCCTTGAGAAATAAACAATGGAACCATCACCATTGCCCCGGTTTCAACAGTTGCTGGTTTCGTACCGCCTGTAGCGGTGTCACCTTTGACGCCTGGGTCAGTTTGCGTCACTTCCAAAGTTACAGAGTTGGGCAATTCCACTTCTAGGACTTGCTCGTTCCAGCGAACCACGTTCACTTCCATACCTTCTTTCAGGTATTTCACGCGATCGCCAATTTGAGCTGCGCTCAGTCTGCCTTCTTCGTAAGTTTCCATATCCATAAAGACGTAGTCATCACCCTCTTTATAGGTATGCTGCATTGTACTTTTTTCTAAGTTGGCTTGTGGTACTGTTTCGCCAGCTCGGAACGTTCTTTCTACCACGCTCCCACTCTGAGCATTTTTTAGTTTTGTCCTTACGAAGGCAGAGCCCTTGCCTGGCTTGACGTGGAGGAATTCTACCACTCGCCATACAGACCCATCTAATACAATTGAAACACCAGGTCGAAAGTCGTTACTGGAAATCATGAAGCTTTCATATTTTGGAAGACAATCGGCATTTATTGTACCCTCCAAGAGGAGAAATTAGTCATTAGTTATGAACTGTTAGTTATTAATACTCATCAAACCTTAGGGATGACTATCCTGATAGGACACTCAACTGCCACGACTAAAAAACACAGCAGCAATGATAATTAAACTTAACAGCGCTAAAGGTACCCAAAGATTCGGAAGATCGGACAAACTCATAAAATTTTTCAACTTTACAAAATGAAATGTTATTTTACATAGCTTTAGCTTGTAGCCTGAAAGGATTTCTTAGCTTCAGCTAACACCACTACTAACACCTATATAATTTGTTTTGAATCAGCCTGCATGGAGAAACCACCATGACATCTCCAGAGATATTGATATGGCTACAAGAACGCACGGCTTTAGGAATTCTGTCGTCTGCGCCCTTGAATGCGATCGCCCAAGTGATGAAAGAACGAGTTGTGCCAGCGAACCAAAATCTGGTGATAGAAGACACACCTCCAGAAGCACTCTATATTCTCCAGCAAGGTCAACTTGACACCAATAACGTCAGTCAAACTAACCCAGCGTTATCTGTGGGCTTTCTTCCAGGAGCAGTGATTCATCTGCAAGAACTTGTGTTGGATGAATTGGCTCAGCGTACTATCTTTACTGTCACAGAATGTCACCTATGGGTTGTGCCTGCTGCTAAATTTCGGGAATTAGTCGCCCAATACCCGGAAATTAATCAGGCTGTCTCTCGCCAAATGGCTCAAGAATTAGCGCAACTCTCATCTGCACTGACTTACGAGCAAGAACGTTTTGTGGCTTTGCGACCCTATTTAGTGACCAAAGCGCAGCGTGGAATTGTAGGAACAAGTCGCTATGCAGTGCAGCTGCGAGAAGAAATTAGAAAAGCCGCAACAAAACGAGAACCAGTCTTGATTTTTGGGGAACCAGGATTAGAAAAAGACAACATAGCCGCGCTGGTCCATTTTGGCTCTACAAAGCGCCGAGAACCAATTATTAAAGTTGCCTGTGGTCTTCTTCAACCTAACGGTGCAGATTTATTTGGTCGGTATAAAGGTAAACCAGGATTGTTGGAATGGTTAGGAGAAGGTACTTTAGTTCTCAACAACATTCAAGAAACACCCCCAGAGTTGTTGCCATTGTTGGCAAACTTCATCGAAACGAAAACATATACCCCTGTGAGTCGTCAGGGAGAAACACCTCCTGAACCCTACACAAGTCAAGCCCGTATCTTGATCATTGCGGAAAAAACCAGGACGACAATAGAGCATGTTGTTGATCAAATCATCAAAGTGCCGCCACTACGGGTGCGCAAAACTGATATAAAAGCTCAAGTGGAATACTATATAAGTCTCTACTGTCAGTCCAAAGGTGTTGCTAAACCTAAAGTGACACCAGAAGCTTTGCGCCGCCTACAATCATATGATTTTCCTGGTAACCTCAAAGAGTTACAAGATTTGGTGGAACGGGCGATCGTTCAAGCAGGGGAGGCAAAAGAGCTAACAGAAGAAATTTTCTGGTCAGCCCAAACGAAGAAAAAGCAATTTCGGTTGAATCTTTTAAACACCTATCCAAATCTCAGGTGGTTTCTACGCAGCCCGTGGTGGCCTGATCGTATTAACTACGGCTTTACTTTAACTGCGTTTGCTATTCTTGTCGGGGTACTCTTTGTTGGTCCCCAAACACGTGAACAAAATTTTGCTTTAAATCTATTCTGGGCTTGGTGGTGGCCTTTCTTCTTACTAGCATTTCCCTTCTTAGGTCGTATCTGGTGCTCTGTGTGTCCTTTCATGATCTACGGAGAAGTTACACAGAAGCTTTCTTTGTGGCTGTTTCCAAGAAAACTCAAGCGTTGGCCTAGGCAAGAAGCTGAAAAATGGGGGGGTTGGTTTCTGTTTGGACTGTTTACTCTCATATTTTTGTGGGAAGAACTCTGGGACTTAGAAAATACTGCCTACCTCTCTGCTTGTTTGTTGCTATTGATCACGGCTGGGGCAATGATTTTCTCTGCAATTTTTGAGAGGCGGTTTTGGTGTCGGTATCTTTGCCCTATTGGTGGGATGAATGGTTTATTTGCCAAACTCTCAATGACAGAACTTAGAGCACAACAAGGTATTTGTTCTGCGACTTGTACAACTTATCAATGTTATAAAGGTGGACCCCAAAAGGGTGAAGGAATGGAGACATTGGGTTGTCCACTATACTCTCACCCAGCACAATTAGAAGATAACAGAGACTGTGTGTTGTGCATGACTTGTCTTAAGGCTTGTCCCCATCGTTCTGTAGAGTTCAATTTACGTCCTCCTGGGATTGAGTTGTGGACAACCCATGTTCCACGCAGCTATGAAGTAGCCCTATTGTTTTTGCTCTTAGGCGGAGTTTATCTCCATCGTTTACCAGAGTTGCAATCTTGGTTAGGTTTACAACTGGACATAACACAGTTTTTGCCTCACTTGGGTTTGTCATTCTTGGCTTTGATTCTTCCAGCATTTGTAATATTTGCTGCATATGGATTAATGTCTCTAGGTGATTTCACTTTTAACCGCTTTGCTTGGGCTCATAAGGATGCTGCAGGCAGGGTAAAATTCAGCCGTAAGCACCGACCATTTGTAGAGCTTGCCTATGGCTATTTACCATTAGTCTTAGGTGGTAATTTGGCTCACTATTTACGTTTAGGTTTAGGGGAAGGTGGGCGGATTCTACCTATAGCTTTTGCTACCTTTGGTCTTCAAGGTGAGCAGTTACCTATACTAGTGGCGCATCCAGCTGTGATTGACTTTTTACAAGGTGTAACTCTAATTTTTGCAGTTTTACTTACAGTGGTGTTAACACAAAAAATTGCACGTCAACCCATGCGATCGCTTTTTTGGCAACATTTGGCAGCGATTCTCTTAGGAGCAAGCATGTGGGCAATTATTGTTTCTCAACCGTAGTCTAGTTTGGTTTCTTAAGTCTAGTTTGGTTTCTTAAGAATTAAAGAATGATCGTGCTTTCAGCTACAGTTGATCAATGGCAATTGAGCAACAATCTTAAAAAGAGCCTGAGAATGCAGCTTTTCCCATGAGTCATGCTGCTGTTTCATGAAACCTCGAATCATTGTTTGTGGTCTAGGACGCACTGGATATAAAGTCTTTCGTTTGCTAAGACAGCAGGGAGCATTAGTTGTTGGGATTCATCACCAACCAATTCCTGGAGAAGCAAAAGGAGACGTGATTGTTGGCAACCCATACGCAGCTGATACCTTGACAGCAGCGGGAATTGAACAAGCAGACGCTTTAGTAATAGCTAGTCCTGACGACGATCAGAATTTGTCGATCATGGTGCAAGCACGGGTGCTGAACCCTCGAGTTCGCATTATTAATCGCTTTTATAACACGAGTTTGGGCGATCGCTTGGATCAAACTGTGCCAAACCACTTAAGTATGAGTGTTATCGGTTTAGCTGCACCCGTTTTCACCTTTGCCGCATTGGGAAACCAAGCGATTGGACAGCTCAAATTATTTCATCAGACTTGGCCAATCTACGAAGAATATATTGATGAAAATCATCATTGGAACGGTTGCAAGTTGAGTGATTTGTGGAATGACCGTTCGCGGGTGCTAATTTACTATTTGCCCGTGCAGGGTGAGATGGATTTGGTATCTGCAGTGTTGTCTGGACAGGAGTTAAAGGTGGGCGATCGCTTAATTGTAGGTACCCAACCCTGCATTCGTCCCACACGCAAATCACTTGTTGCCAAAATGCTGAAAGTCTTCACCAATTGCCAGCAGTTTCAGCAGTATGCGCAGCCATTGGTGGTATTGACTGTTGTGCTATTCGTGATTATTGTACTTGCCACGCTCACCTACACATCTACTGATGTCAATCTTTCCATTGTCGATGCTCTGTATTTTGCCGTAGGGATGATCACTGGAGCAGGTGGTAATGACAAAGTAATAGAAAATGCTCCTAACAGCATTAAGTTGTTTACCATGATTATGATGTTGGTTGGAGCTGCTGTTATTGGTTTGTTATATGCACTTCTCAATGATTTTGTTTTAGGTAGCCACTTCAAGCAATTTTGGGATGTAGCACGAGTTCCTCATCGCCAGCACTACATCGTTTGTGGTTTAAGTAGCATAAGCATCAAAATTGTCCAACAACTTCATGCCAGTGGACATGAGCTCGTCGTCATTGAGAGAGATCCAAATAACAAGTTTGTCAACACTGCCCGAAGGATAGGTATTCCTGTTATTCATGGTGATGCTAGCTTCCCATCTATGTTGCAAACAGCAAATGTAGGTTCTGCCGCTGGACTGCTTGCTGTAACTGGTAATGATGCGACTAACTTAGAGATTGCTCTCAAGGCTAAAGGACTGACACCAAAAGTTCCCGTCATTGTTCATTATGCAGATCCTGATTTTGCTCGTATGGCAAAACAGGTGTTTGGGTTTGAGGCAGTACTTTGCCCGGCTGAACTAGCAGCTCCTGCTTTTGCCGCTGCTGCACTAGGCGGACAAATACTTGGTAACGGAATCACAGCAGATAGTCTTTGGGTGGCGTTTGCCACTTTGATCACACCATCGCACCCTTTTTGTGGACAGCAAGTGAAAGATGCAGCTATGTCTGCCGATTTTGTGCCTTTGTATGTGGAAACGAATTTACAAACTGTTCACGGTTGGGATTTGTTAGAAACCACTCTCAGTGATAGAGATGTTTTGTATTTGACTATGCCAGCAACAAGGCTGTATCAGTTATGGCGTAGCGCCCAGTCGCAGCATATGGCTAGAAGCTAAAATCGGTTCTTGGAAAAGCTCTGTAGTAAAAGAGAATATCCGTAAATTTAATGAAGCCATTTGTCAACATTTTAATTATAAATGTTGTTGACCCACCTATGGCAATCCTATTTGAGTTGTGAAAATTGCTTTTTTTATTGAACTGCCAAGAACGTCAACAGAGGAAACTCTTGTGCTCACAAATCATTTAGGTGTGTTATGGCATTAAGATTTGTGAGGAATAGGGTGCAGAATTTATCAGACTTGCTAATCGCAGTTTCACTTACATTAACAGTAGGTACAGCAGCATCCTTTATAGTTCCCGGAGGAAGATCCGGTGGAGCATTGTTAGGAAGCACCACTGGAGCAGTTCTGGGAGCAGCTATTTCGAGTAAGCGACAACGACAATCACTCGACTGGAAGTGCTACAAAAACAGGTAGCCAAACAAGAGGAGTGGCAAAAATTAAATGCACAGTTGACTAGTTTAAGAGTAAACGTGGCTGATCTTCGAAAGGAGCAAGCAGAACTAGCAACAGTTCAAGGGCAATTTATTCAAAAGCAAACAGAGTTACAGCAAGTTGAGCAGAGACTGGCAACTGTCACTCAGCACGCAGAAGAACTAGAACGGAGAGTTGCTGTCATTCATCAACAACACTGTTACATGCAAGCGATCGCCCGATAATTGTCATAGATACAAACGAGGATTGCTCCAGCCAACCATTTTTAATTCCTATTGGTGATAGAGTCTTCGAGATTGCTTTTCCTTATCTCAAGCCCATAGATATACAGACGGATAATATTCAGTTACAAGCTATCTATAATTTATCATTATGTGGTCAATCTTATAAGCTGTGTGTCACGGATAAAGTTCTAGATTTAGACACTATAAAGGAAGAAAAGGAACTACCGGAATGGGAAAGCAGATTAGGCGATCTTCTGGATAGTACAATAACTCCCTTGATTCAGCTTTTTGTTGGATTGTTTACCAGTTTATTTGGGTATCAAAAGAAAAGTCTGCCACTAATTTTATTAACCCAGTTAGAAGAAAAATTAGAAAACGTTAATGTTGATGAAGCGAACATTCCAATAGTTATTAGCCTTGAACGCCGATATCAACTGCGACGTAAGTTAGATGCAATCGCCTCTAAACTCCGACATCAGCTTAGAAGGCAAGCAGAACTCATGCCTGTGAGCAGAATCCAAGAAATGGATGCTTACTGTCTTAGAGATTATATACGTCGCCCTGGTATAACTGCTGCGGAAAAGGCAGGAGTAAAGCAAGAGTTAATGGCAATCCAGCGCTATCAAGATTTTAATACACCTGAAAACAAATTTCTTATTTATTTCAGTCAGATTTTAAGTCTCAATTGTTATCAATATGAGAGGAGCCTGGCAACACAATATAGGATGGAAGTGCAGAAATTCCGATTAGTGATTGCTTGGTTTAAGCAACAACCAATCGTACAAAGAATTCAAAATGGGCACTTTCAATTTACTAAGCCTAATTATGTATTACAGCAAAACCCTATCTATAGAAGTTTTTATCAAGCTTATTTAGAATATGTTCAAAAAAAGTATGAAAAAGAGCATATTTGGTCATTTCGTAATCAAATACTAGCTGAAACTATCTATATTTGTTTAACGGCAGCACTATTACGCTTTCAAGGAATTGGAGTAGATACTCTTGCTAGTATTTCTGGGAGAAATATTCCAGACCAAGGTCGTTATACCCAGTTGGGAACGAGTATAAAAGCTAGGATTTTTTTAAAAAATCAAGTCTATGTGTTCAGCTTAAGCAAGTCTTCTAAAGAAGATCTCAACGATTTGCTTCTAAAATGGGAAATTCATCAATTAGACTCACAAGAGTTAGAAAATCAAAAATTTATGTTACCCATCTGGGTGTTTTGGTATTGTCCCAATACTGAGGCGATCGCACAGCTACATAGATACCTACAAAATCAACAATCTTTCCAGAGGGGACTCGTATTTTATTTACAAGTTCCTCCCAACAATACCTCACCTAGAGGTCAGCTCAAACGTTTCTCTGACAGTAAAGTCTTGCTTTATCAATTACCCGATCCAACAGCAGCACAAGGATTTTCTCAGGTTGTTCTTTCCATAGCATATCTGATTAGATCAGTAGTGGAGTCTTTGGTATGAATGAGCAACAATTTTGGGCAAAACTGCAACAATTCATTTACCAGTCTGATGAAGTAACAGAAATCGCTCAGACGCAATGGGAAAAATTAGTACCACTTCACACTTCACCACCCCTACCAACTCAATTAATTGTTCAAACCGTTTGTAACGGTTCGGTTTATTTACCAGCGCCATCACCCTTAAATTTTCCTGCAGTCAACCCAATCGTTTCCCTCAGTGCTAATCAACAGTTGGCATTAGAAATGGCTCTCTCGAATAGTGCGATCGCGTTGATTGTAGGTTCAGCAGCCACAGGTAAAACCCGCATTGCCGAGAGTTTAGCCCATACAGCAATTCACTTTTCCAAGCGTGTTCTACTTTTAACTCATCATAGTGCCACTTTAAGCGCTTACCACAACTTACCTGGATATCCTTTCTGGTGTCAGCAGCAAGATTATCGCCAGTGGCTCATTGAGCAATTGCGTTCCCGACATTTAGCTCAACCGCAGATGGATTATTTACCGTTACATTTGCTAGCGGATACAGAACTCGTAAAACTGCGAACACCAACAAAACTAGAGAAATGGCTGCCAATTATTCAAACTGCTTCACAGCAACAACTCACTCAACTTCTACAGCAGGAATTTTCTCATTTAAATAGCGCACGAGTTCAACTACTTGCCTATCGCCTTAAGAAATTAGAACCCTTGCTACAGCAGCAGTTAAGATTGAGTCAGCTTTATCGCAATTTATCTGAACAAGCGATCACAGAACTTGCCAATCAATTGAGTGAAAATTCACAAGCGCCAGTCCTGGGTACTGTGGCTGAGTTTATGCAGCCTCAGCATCAATCTCTGTGGCAAACTACCTTTGATCTGGTGATTGTGGAAGAGGCGCAGTATCTGACTTGGCTAGACCTTATGCTGCTGTCTGTGTTGGGTCATAAACTTGTCTTATTTGGCGATGAAATGCCAAAACGTTCTCCTCAGGCTTCCCGCCATTCGTCATTTTTTACTCATTTTCCCGAGTGCTTCAGGTGGCTAACTCAGCACTTGCTTCCAGCATACTGTTATCACCTGACAGAACAGTATCGGCTCCATCCGGAAATTGCTCAACTTGTTTACCCGGTCATCTGCGATCGCTGGATTCTTACCCAACCCTCACGCATTGGTTATCATCTCCCCCTGCTAACACATCGGTTAGTTTGGCAAGATATCCCTAACCAGAAAGTAGGCGAGCAGATTATCCAATTTCTCCAAAGTTTGAACCCACTTGCTCGACAACTCATTTCCCAAATAGGGATGATCACATTTGATACTCAACAGCGAGACTGGCTTAAAGCTCACTTGTCTCCAGAGTTTTCTGAACTTTTCGTTGGAACAGTGGCAGAATGGACCGGAATTGAACGAGCGATCGCTATTGTAAGTTGCGTTGGAAATCCCGAAACTATCACTCCAGAGATCATACATATAGCTCTAACACGGGGGCAAGATTACCTGATTTTGTTCGGTGATTACGATGTCTGGTGGCAAGTTAGTTCGCCGTTGCGCTCTTTATTAGCTCAAATACACAGAGAACGTACGGTGGTTTTCTCATGAAGGTTCAATATCAACTGCAAGGCAAGTTTCATCGTATTCAATTGAGTGGTACAGAATCAAGTTCTGTGTCTTTAGTCGATTTCATCCGAGAAGTACAAGTGGTAGCCACAGAAAATCACAGAAGAACACCCCAACTATTGCGTCAATCATTTGGTTTAAACTTTCTTCCAGAACCAGTTTTGATGAACTTGTTACAACAAGGGCAAGGTGTCGTGAGAGAAGGTGAACTGTACCAAGTGTCATTATTACACCGACTCCACCCTGTTGCATCTAACTTCACATCTCAGGTTGCAAGCACTTACAGTTATCAATTTCGCTACTCACAAACAACGTTGTATCTCACACCAGATAACCCACAAATTCCCCCGTGGACTGGGAATGATACAGAGCAATCAGGAATTTACACTGTCACTCTAGAGCAACCATATTATCCTGGATTACCTGATGATTTTGTCAAAAATATCTGGCAACTGGCTATAGATTATTGGCGGTTCTTACCAAAAACACAGCAAATTCATATTGCTTTACAATCTCTCGACCCAGCTAATTTTCGTTTGGTAGTGTCTCAAACACCTCACTTAATTGTCTGGATTTCACTACAGGAGTTGTCCTTAGATTTAAGAGCAGCAATTACATTTTTGCGCTTGGGTGAAGGCGATGTATCTGCTTTGTCAGAATCTGTAAGATTGCTAGTTCAGCAATACCAGGCGACCTACGGTTTACCAATTAGAAAAATACCTGAGCAATTCAGAAACGAACCTGATTTAACCCCAGTTCAAGAGTTCATTATTGGTAGACGTAATAGCCGTTCAGCTATAGAAAAAATTATTACTCAAGCTCGTCAATTTCTCCTCATCTCCAGTTATATTCTTGAAGATGAAACTTTAACAAAATTAATCTGTAATAAAGCTCAAGATTTACCTCAGGGTGTTTGGGTGTTGACCAATTTGAGAAATGAAGTTATTGACAGTATTGATTCTCAAGTATCTAACAATATCGCTGTGCGAGAAGAGTATCAGCGTTCAAATCACCGTAAAAAAGCATGTTTACAAATGCTTTTGAATGCTAATATTCCCATTCGTAGTGGTACTTTTCATCTCAAAACCTATATTTCTGAACAAGATGCTTATTTAGGTTCTTGTAATCTCACCGGAGGTAGCTTAGATTTTAATCTTGAAGCAGGTATAGTGAGTCGAAACACATCTACCCACAGTCAATTAATCACTTTATTTCAGCAATTTTGGAAACAACATAGCCGAGATGAGGTCATACCTACTAGTAACTATGATGGTTTTTCTCTGCGTTCTCTTCATTGCTTTTCTAGAACAAGTTATGAAAGTTATCCAACTTTATTAACACCTTCTAAGTATCAGAGAGATTTGTTAGAGCATCTCAGAAATTTTAAGGGACAGGTAGAAATTTACAGTCGCAGCTTCCAACCCTCGCTAGAAATAGAACAATATTTAAATTTATTAGACACTCGTGTCTTTATTGATTCAACAGTTTCAGCAAACCACTCAAAAATAAGTATAAACAAAATTGCTCATCTTCATGCCAAAATTACACTTCTAGGTGAGGAAGTCGCTTATATAGGAAGCATTAATTTTAATTTTAGTAGTAGTGCTTTATCTTTAACCGACTTGATGTACAAAACAACCGACTCTAGAGAAATTAATCAAATACATCAAAAAATTTCTTCACTTTTATGACTCGATTATTCAATTTAGAATCATACATTGAATGTTGCCAGTATGCTCGCCTGTTTGAGAAATCAAATTCGCAGTTTATTCCTCATCCTGGAGATTTACCACGGGAATATAAATTTTTCTTACAAAAGTATGTAAATCATCCCTATTTATCTGAACCAATATGGGGTTCATCCCACCCTCAAAAGTTGGAAATTAATTCTGGGACTTTAGATTCTCTGTCAATTGGTACTGAACTCAATCAAGGAGATAAGCAGGAGTTATTTATCATTCGAGATACCGTAGATTTGATGACACTCAGTATGAGTCATCTTTTGGAACATAGAGATGGTTACTTGTACAGTAGTGCTTACCATTATTGGAACCATTATTCTGAGCTTAGTTGCAGATCAACTAAACCTTTAATTTTTATTGATCTCGATAGTTTTGGGTATGACTACTTAATTCCTATTAACTTCTCACGCATAGGAAATAATCCTTACCAAATACCAGTCCTCAACACTAGAGAACCAATCACTCTTGATTCAGCCTTCCAACCCATAGAAACATACAATCATCTGTGTCAGAGTATAGCAAGTTACATTTTGACAGAGAATTTTTCTGAGATCGCCCAAAATCTTGATGCAGTTCATCATCTTGCTAACTATTTACAAAAGATAGCCTTTTTCCAGCGTCTTCAGTCTGACATCGCTCAACAATTATTTAGTTTGATTATTGAAATAGCACACAATAGTCAAATCTTTTATAAAAGAGTTACTCTTTCAAGAGATGCGATCGCTCAACTTGTATATCAAGCAATTGATACTCAGTATTTACATAATCTTGCTATTAGACATCCACAATATCAGTTTGCCTTAATTAGTCAGTACAATATTTTTCCTCAAATTCCACAAATTCTTCCACAATATATTTGTCTTAACCCCAAAATTCAAGAGTTTCATACAATATGGCAAGCCAAAAATCAGTGCAGGTTCCCTCTGTTTGCCATTTATCTTGATCAAATAGAATTTGCAGTTGCTATTTCAAATGAGACAGGTGGAATATCAAAACAATGGATTCAATTATTTACACAAGAAAAGGCTATTTCTTATGAAGGTAAATCTACAACTTTAATTGGGCGTATCCCCAGTGTTAATCAAGATTTTTTTCGGATAACAAGAGGTAATCAAAAAGCTAATTTACCTATCAAGATCAATGGCAAGGATTATTGTATAAATAATATCCCTCAAGACTACAACATCGAAGTTGAAAAATATCAGGGAACAGAAGATGTTTCTGTTCGTATAGAGTTTCACTTGCAACCTGGTTCTTTTCCTGAACTGAAAGTTACAGATATAGAAGGTAAATATAAGATAACTGCTTGCCTGATAGACAGGAAACAGAAGAATTATAGTTACATTCCACCTGAAAAAATAGTGAAAACTCGTCAAGAACAATCACTTGCTCAAATAAATCGTTTACGAAATCGTAAAGGTTTGGAGCAGTTTCAAACCGACTTATGGCAAATAGCAGAAGAATTGAAAAAGATTGAAAATGGTTGTCCTCCATCTGAAGACGCTACTATAAAATTAAAGGATATACTTTATAGTGCTTGGCAAATAATTCATAGGAATAATAATAGATTAGATATACTTCAATTTATCGATGCTTCATCTACGGAGTCTGTTGTAACTGACTTGCAAAAAGCATTTAAAAATTGTAATCTTCGTAATTTAGTTGAGATTATCTGTCTATTAATAAGCTCTTGTCAGCCTAGTAAACTAAGTTTGTTTCAAAAAGATTTTTTGGTTGAAACGATTATTTTTATTGGAAAAACATATCAATTATCTCAATACTTATTTCCTGATGATAATGTATTAAAAATCAAATTTTTTGAAATCAAAAAAATTAAACATCGTCAGCTAGAAAATGAATATTTTCAGTGCCTTGCAAGAATAGCAATAAATAAGAATATTCAAAACCAATACTTTAATTATTTTGACTCCTATCATAACTTAAGCAATAGCCAATATTTATGGGGTTATGGGCGGATTTTGCTTTGGTACTATAACTTTAAATATACAAGTTCTATCATCAATTATCAAAGACATTTTATAGCAATCATGAATTACCTGCTAAGCAAATCTGCTAATACTTATTCTTCTGCTGAAAAACAGAATGCTTTTTTGAGCCTTCTGTATTTACTTACATTCCGTGCTAACGATCCAACTTTCTGCCAACAAGGTTCAGAGGAAATGCGAATGGCACAAAGAGTCCTTCATCATTTCCAAGACGATAGAATTCTTTTAAGACAGGTGAGTAACAAAAAGCCTCTCAATCAATTTTTCCAGGAAATGATTGAAGGAAATTCAACAGAAGAGGATGTAAATTGTCTTTTGCACACTTAGCTTATATAGTACAGCAGTCATTTATAGAAACTCAACAGTATGCGGGCTGGTCTTTCTAATAAAATTAGATAAATACTAATAAACATCATATGATCTGATGTATGAATAGCAAATCACTACGAATTCAACGCCAACCCTTAGTTGATCAGGTGATTGAGCAGTTGCAACAACGAATTGCCCAAGGCGAATTTGAGGTTGGTGCAAAACTACCGTCAGAGCCTGAATTAACAGATTTACTGGGTGTGAGTCGCTCAACTCTTCGAGAAGCAGTGCGCGTCTTGGTTCATATAGGACTTTTGGAAGTTCGCCAAGGCGATGGTACCTATGTTAGAGCTAGGAGCGCGATCTCGGAACCTTTAGAACGCCGACTTCAACGTGCTGCCATTTTAGAGGTTTATGAAGTCCGACGAATTCTAGAATTGGAAATTGCTCGTTTAGCTGCACAACGACGAGACAAAAATGACCTTGACCAAATGAGAAAGAGCCTTCAGCAGAGAAAAAGCGCTCTTGATATTGGTGACGAAGAAGCCTTTTTGAATGCTGATCTTGCCTTTCATCAAGCGGTTGCGATCGCCAGTAAAAACTCTGTGCTGATCGAGTTATATCAGACCTTTTCAACTGTTGTGCGAGATGCACTGGCAAAGTTGGTCACAGATGCTGAAATTCACCGTGCCGATCAAACAATGCTACACGAACAGTTACTTGATGCAATTACCATAGGTGATGCAGAAGCAGCAGAGCAATGGACAGCTAAATTTCTTGAGGCGATTCTACAGCAATTATGCTAATCATTTTGTAGCTTAAATTCGAGATCCCTCACTTTGCTTTAGACATAAACATCTGATGATCTGCTGTCTTTTGGTGTTCCAAAATGAAGAATTCTCTTGCGCCTTGGAAATTTATTGATACTCGTTTACTTGCCATATGGCTGACAGGTTTTTGCCCGTTCCTAGCCATGTATATTACACAGCCACTTTTGCCTGAGTTTCAGCAGATTTTTCACGCGACTGCTGCACAAGTCAGCCTTACGGTGAGTGCAACGACGCTCGCAGTTACTCTTGTTGCGCCATTTATTGGTTTATTCGCTGATTTATGGGGGCGTAAATGTATTATCGTCCCTGCGATTTTTGCTTTGTCAGTGCCAATGTTTCTAGCAGCAACGGCTTCTGATCTGCATACTCTCATTGAATGGCGCTTTACTCAAGGACTTTTTATACCAGGTATCTTCACAGTGGCGTTAGCTTATATTAGCGAGGAATGGAATCGAACAAAAGTTGGTTCAGCAATGGCAGCTTATGTGTCTGGTAATGTTTTTGGTAGCGTTTCTGGGCGTGTTATTGCAGGATTAGTTGCAGCGCATCTAAATTGGCACTGGTCGTTTGTGACACTGGGATTGTTGCTCATTTTGGGTGGAATAGCGACTTGGCGATGGCTACCCCGATCACATCATTTTGTTCGTCAGCACAACACGTTTGCTTCAATTCGCCTGTTTGCTCAACATTTACGTAACCCGAAACTACTTGCAATTTACGCAGTTGGCTTCAATACTCTGTTTGTTTTTGTTAGCACTTTTACATACATCACCTTTTACCTAGCAGCAGCTCCTTTCCATCTCAACAGTGTCGCACTAGGCATACTATTTTTAGTGAACTTACCCGGCGCAGTTGTAACAGCAAAGATGGGTCGATGGATTGATACAATCGGACAACGCCTAACCGTGCTCTTAGCAGTTGGAGTTTCTTTTTCTGGCATTTTATTAACGTTAGTACCAATGTTGGTACTTGTATTAATTGGATTAATGCTTTGCTCAATTGGGGTATTTCTGTCTCAATCTGCGGCTGGTGGTTACATTGGCGTTGTCGCAGGTCAAGCCCGTTCTTCTGCCGCAGGTCTCTACGTCAGTTGTTACTATCTAGGTGGAACTGTGGGGGCAATTGTCCCTGGGTTGTTCTGGGCAATGGGAGGTTGGACTGCCTGTGTCTTTCTAATTATCATGATTCAAGCGATAACGATTGGTTTTGTGGTTTGTTTCTGGCGCAACTCTTCAACAAAGACACCCACAATCTAGTGTTAAACATCTTCAAGACGATGTGGAGCTAAAGAGTTGTAATTTCTCCTTATTGATGAGTTGATCATAAGATTTGTAAAATAGAAGTATAGCATTTGCTGTTTAAAAACATATAAAAAGCATATTTATTGGGAATAGTTTTCTCAATGCTTAGTTGCTGAGGAATTTACTAGCATTTTTTTCCTGTATGCCATAAGTGCATAAGTTATTTTTACCTCCATTTAGTCTCATTAAGAATGCAGCAAGTTAGCTTTCTGTCATTCATTAAGTGAGTCCTAAAATTGACGTGAAAAAATACTTATTATGACTCAACAGGTAATAAATCAACCCTTAGTTCGTGAAGTTCCTGCTCTCGATCCTTTAGTTGGTTCCCAAGTAAGCGCGCCGGAGACTCCTACTCCTGATGAGCCTGTTCTTCGTGTAAATAACATTCAAGGTAATATTCTGGGTGGGTTTAACAAGGACTACCAGACACTTCTGTTCCTCGAAATTGAAAATCCAGAAGCTTTTAAGCGATGGCTCAAGATTCAGATACCATTTATTGCTACCGTATCGGAAGTACTCGCCTTCAACCGCTTATTCAAATTCACTAGAAAACGGCGAGGACTTGAGGGCGCAGTCAAGTCAACTTGGGTTAATATAGCCTTTTCCTTTGAAGGATTGAAGAAACTCACAAATGATGCCGACGCTTTTATTGACACATCATTTAAAGCAGGATTAACAGCACGCGCCAAAGACTTAAACGACCCAGTTGATCAGCAAGGCAATCCCATTGGCTGGGTTGTGGGTGGACCGGATAACGGCAAAGTTGACGTGGTTTTCATAGTTGCAAGTGACGAGCGTGCCGATATGCTCGCAGAAGTTGCACGGATCTTAGAAAGCGTCGTGGGATTTAGGGATGAAAAAGGCAACCCTCTTAACAGTGGAGCTAGGATTACCTTTATGGAAGAGGGAGCCAATCTGCCTCCGCCTCTTGCTGGAGGTGAACACTTTGGCAATCAAGATGGAATATCTCAACCTGGTATTCGTGGCAGGGTTTCCGATGATCCCAATGACTTTCTAACCCCCCGGCAAAATCCAGAAAATAGAAACCAGGGGAAACCAGGGCAGGATCTTCTCTGGCCAGGAGAGTTTGTTTTTGGGTACGTGGGTCAGGACGAGAAAGCTCAGACACTAGAGGATAGTAAAGGTGATGTAGTGTCAGCAGGTCCAAGTTGGGCAGAGGATGGCTCTTTCCTTGTCTTCCGACGTTTACGTCAGGACGTGTTCAAGTTCCACCAGTTTCTCAACGAAACGGCTACAGACTTAAACACCAATGCTAGAAAGGTGAGTGCAAAGTTAGTTGGTCGCTGGTCTAGTGGTGCTCCTACTGTTCGTACACCTGAACAAGATACCCCAACAATGGGTAGCGATGACTGTGCAAACAATCATTTTGAATTCAATGATGGGGGTGAGCAGCCACAGAATGTGAACTTCAAACCAGATGATTGCCGTGATCAATTCGAGGGCTTTCCCACAAATGATGTCGTTCCGCCTTTCAAAGATGCAACGGGTATCCGCTGCCCATTTATCGCCCATACCCGCAAGTCGTATCCACGGAACGATAAAACACCAGGGGGTATAGACAAGAATAACCCCAACCAGGTAGATATTGATCGCAGTGAAGTAACTACCCAAAAACATCGTCTGCTCCGTCGTGGCATTCCCTACGGTCCAATTTCTGCTTCAACCCCGGAAAATCCACAACCAGATCCCATTTTTGTTGATCGTGGTCTCCACTTCTTGGCCTATCAAACCTCTATTGTCGGTCAGTTTGAATTTGTCACCCGAAATTGGGTTAATAATGAGAAATTTAGCACACAAGCTGCTACTGGTCACGAGTGTCAGGGTCAGCTACCTCTTGGTCCTGATCCCATTATTGGTCAAACTAACGGACCAGGAGGCGATCGCACACGAAATTTCTTTATTCGCCTTGAGGATAATGACGGTAAAGATCAATGTCAGCAGTTAACGGCACCTGAAGACTGGGTCATTCCTACTGGTGGCGGTTACTTCTTTGCACCCTCAATTAGTGCTCTAGAGAAGGTATTGTCAAGTTGATAGACAATGGTGAAGAAGTCGAAAACTAGAGATCTAGACCTACTTATTCACCGATTCCATCCACTCAATACACTTTTGCATTTGCTGGCGCATGGTTTCGTAGCTATCAGCATGATACCTGCGCCCATGACCTGGTAAAACCCACTCGAAAGAGTAATTAACTAACTTACGCATCGATTTAATCTGTTCTGAGTAAGAATACCAACAAAAATCTGGGAAGGCATAGAGATGTTGCAGCCTATCAGACCAAGCCAAATGGTCGCCAGTAAAGAGAAACTTGTTTTTGTATAGCAAAATAGTGTGTCCTTTACTGTGACCGGGAACTGGGATAATTAATAAGTCAGGAGTTAGTTCAAAGGGTTCTGTGCCAGTCAGTTGTATTTCTACATTGCGAGTCCCACCAGTGATGTCATCGCTATGGAGAATGCGATCACACTTAAAATGCTCAGCAAACTTTTGGTGATCCGCCACATCATCTCTATGAGTGAGAAACATGTAACGAATTCCCCCCATGTTTTCCAACTGTTTTACTAGTGGTGGTGTAAACCGGGGAGAATCAACCAAAACATTACCTTCTGGTAGCTGAATAAAATAGCTAGCAGCACCGAAGGAATTTTCTGAGTGATAGCCACAATGATAGACATTGTCCTCAACGAGAATAGGAAAACTCAGTTGAGCGACTTTTATATCTTGGGGTTTCTCAATTGTGCCAATAGAACTCGTAGGACACGCTAATAAAGCCTGGAGTGCTGATAATCTTTCCGCTTCGTTAATAGGTTGATGATAAACTGCCGATTGGTCACCAGCTTCTGTAAACACTTGGGGAGCCATCCAACGGCACGTATCACAATCAATGCAGGAAGTATCGACATAAAAGTCGCCGCTAACATTTTCGGGGCGACGCAGATTTAAATGAGCCATATTATCCTCTTTCACCCAGTCACAAGTGGCTAGGTGATAAACTCTATATGATTACGCTAGCAAAATCATCTTCAAAGTTGCTGAATCAAAGTATGAATTTATCATTCACGGGTGTGTAGAGACGTAGTAATGCTATGTCTCTACAAGGATTTGGGTTCTAACTACAAAAATATCTAGAAACATAATTCATCCCCAAATTCAGCAATGCCTCATCTTCAAGATTTAGGAATGTGATCAATTCCGATGTCAGTGCATACTATATGTATAGTACTGATAACCGTATCAACATGGATTCAAGTTATCGTTTTACTTAATTAAATTACTTAATTAAATATCTTGTTATGGATCTAGTATTAGTCAAACTGGGAGGTTCCTTAATCACTGATAAGGATAAACCTTACACTGCTCGACTAGAAATTATGACACAATTGGTCGAGCAGGTGAGTCTCATCAGACATAGAAATCCTAATTTAAAATTGATTATAGGTAATGGTGCTGGTTCTTTTGCCCACCAATCAGCTCAGAAATACAACACAATTCATGGTTTTTCCAATGATGAAGAAAAACGAGGATTCTGCCTAGTCCACCAAGATGCTTTAGATTTAAATTTATTACTAGCTAAAGTTTTTTTACAAGCAGGTTTGCCAGTGATAAGTTTACCACCTTTTACGATGGTAGTTACTCACAACAAGAAAGTAGTTACGAGTGATTTCTTGACAATAGAAAATAGCTTACAAGCAGGTTTAATTCCTTTAGTTTTTGGGGATGTTGTTTTAGACAAAGCCATTGGTGGGACTATACTCTCCACAGATACTCTACTAGCAGAACTAGCTAAATATTTCTATCTTCAGCATAATTGGAAAGTTCGACTAGTCAATGCTGGAAATTATCCAGGTGTATGCAACCACGACGGGCAAGTCATTTCTCAGATTACTCAAGCAAACTATTCTCAGATTAAAGCTGTCTTGGGCAAGAGTGAATCAGTAGATGTTACTGGCGGAATGGCTAAGAAAGTTGAAGAGTTTTTGGCTATTGCCAGTTTAGGAATTGACTGCTGGATAATTGATGGGAATCTTCCAGGAAATTTGGTTTCTGCTGTTTTAGGAACACCAAGTCAAGGCACTTTAATTCGTGCAGTCTAGAGCAACTTCAATTTATCAGGATTGACTACCTGATATTTCTGTTAGAAACCGGGTTTAGAGAAAAACCCGGTTTCTGAGTACTCAGTCTTACCCGATGAAAATTTGTAGCTTATTTACTACAAAACCAATCACATAGTGAGTAACAGGGAGACTGTCAATCACCATACCAAGACACAACAGCATCATGTAGGAAATTGAATACAGAAACAGACCGCGAGCGACATTGCGATCTTCTGGATTCTGTAACAATTGCCAAGCTTTGTAAATAAATACACTCCCTAAGGACAAGGCAATCGCTCCATATAAAAATCCACTGACTTGTAAGGGATAAATCAGTAAAAGAGTTGCTGCTACTGTGACTAAGGTGTAGAGCCAAATCTGACGCACTGTAGCCTGATCCCCAGCAACTACTGGTAGCATTGGTATCCCTACTTTTGCGTAATCATCTCTAATCATGAGAGCTAATGACCAGAAATGAGGTGGTGTCCATACAAAGACAATCCCAAACAGAATCCATGCTGACCAGCTAAGGCTACCAGTGACAGCAGCCCAGCCCACCAACGCTGGAATTGCGCCTGCGGCTCCACCAATGACGATATTTTGGGTGCTGTGGCGTTTCAGTAAATGGGTGTAAATTAATACATAAAAGACAATGCCGGACATAGCTAGCGAGGCGGCTAACAAGTTGGCGAAGACAGTTAGTAGGGTAAAGGAAATTACCGCTAAAACGCTAGCAAAAATTAGCGCATCACGTGGTTGTATCTTACCGGCAGGGACAGGACGATGACGTGTACGTTCCATGTCATAATCAATATCCCGGTCATAGACACAATTGATTGTCTGCGCACTAGCAGCTGCCAAAGTGCCACCAGTAAGAGTTACTAGT
>JAJPJF010000468.1 GCA_021324415.1 Nostocales cyanobacterium Centralia_MAG_434 | reverse complement strand
TTGGCAACAACAGCTTGCAGGGATTTCTGAACCCAACCCCATATCATGGAAGCCAGTCGAAAAGATTGAAAGACAAGATACCACTGACTATGGGGCTGTGGAATTACGTCTGAGTGATGAGGAATTTGCCAACGTGCTGCAGATGGCGCAAAACCATCGACTCACACTCAACACCTTAGCACAAGGAGCATGGGCACTCCTATTACAAAAATATGGTGCTGGAGAAGATGTGCTCTTTGGCGTCACTGTTTCCGGTCGTCCCCCGGAAATTTCTGGGGTAGAAGACATGGTGGGGCTGTTTATCAACACTCTCCCCATGCGAATTTCCCTCAGTCCTAATACCGTTGTCACCTCTTGGCTAGAAGACATTCAGCAACGTCAGGCGCAAATGCGGGAGTATGAATATAGTAAACTCACAGATATCCGTCAGGCGATCGCATTCCCGGCTGCCGAATCTTTGTTTGAAAGTATATTGGTGTTTGAGAATTACCCTGTTGACCAGTCTTTAAAAAATCAGGGGCAAGGAATTCAAGTAGATGATATCCAGTTCTATGAAAGAACCAATTACCCCCTGACTGTTGCTTTTATTCCACATAGCGGACTCTTATTAAAACTCAACTACGAGACAAAATTCTTGTCTCCTCATGCAGCAGAAATCATGCTGCAACGCCTGCGCAATCTCCTGTTACAGCTGGCTCAAAATCCAAATGCCCCATTAGGAAACATAGCACTTTTATCTACCGAAGAACACAATCTCACTGTCAATGAGTGGAACGCCAATTCTATTGATTGGGGGGATTTTCGTGCTGCCCATCAACTTTTTGAAGACCAAGCAGACTTGGACAAAGATGCAATTGCATTGGTGCTAGGTGAAGATTCTATCACCTATGGTGAATTAGAACAAAAGGCAAATACACTCGCTGCCACACTCAAATCCGCAGGTGTCAATGATGGATCTTTAGTCGGGTTATATTTTGAACCCTCAATTGATTTTGTCGTAGCACTTTTAGCTGTGCTGAAAGCAGGAGGCGCATTTGTTCCATTAGACACCACCTACCCAGAAGAACGCTTAAAGTTTATTTTGGAAGATAGCCAAGCTAATTTTATTTTGGCAAAAGAAGTTGTGCCATTCAAGCATAACTATGAGCATAGTAAAGTCATTGCGCTGTCAGAGATTGAATGGACGCATCATCCTAAGCGCCTAAACCTGAACATCAATGCATTGCATCTAGCCTATGTGATTTACACCTCCGGTTCCACAGGCAAACCAAAGGGTGTTCTTGTCACCCACGCAGGGATTCAAAACCTAGTTCAGACACAAACAGCAACTTTTGGTGTCACAAACCAAAGTCGGGTTTACCAATTTGCCTCGCTGAATTTTGATGCAGCAATCTCCGAAATCTTTATGGCACTGGGTAGCGGTGCCACTTTATACCTAACATCCAAGGCAGACCGCTTTCCGGGACCTGCTCTTTGGGAAGCTTTAACTGCATGGAAAATTAGCCATTTAACTCTTGTGCCATCTGTGTTGGCAACAATCAAACCAGAAGAACTGCCAGAGTTACAAACTTTAATCGTCGCAGGAGAAGCAGCTTCTGGCAATCTTTTGCACCGCTGGGGTGACAAGGAACGCCAAGTTTTCAACGCTTATGGTCCCACAGAAGCGACTGTCTGTGCCAGTATGATGGACTGTTCTCACCTAGTCGGTGAACCAAGTATTGGGCGCGGCATGGCTAATACAGAATTATACCTCCTAGACCCGTATTTTCAACCTGTGCCACCTGGGATTCCAGGGGAGATTTGTATCGGTGGAATAGGTTTGGCACGTGGTTATTTAAATCGACCAGGGTTAACCGCATCTGCTTTTATTCCCCATCCCTTTGCTAAAGAACCGGGGGCGCGGCTTTACCGCACAGGAGATATTGGTGTTTACGATGCCCAAGGTCATATTTATTTCCTCGGTCGCCAGGATAATCGTGTCAAATTGCACGGATATCGTATCGAACTAGGCGAAATCGAAGCAGCTTTAGCAGAACACGCAGTGGTAGAAAGTGCTGTGGTGATGTTGCGGGAAGATGTCCCCGGACACCCGCGACTCGTAGCATACGTCTTGACACCAAGCGAAGAAATCACTTCTCAAGAATTGCTAAATGATTTATCCGCAGTGCTTCCAGCATACATGGTTCCAAGTGCGGTGGTATTTGTCAAGGAATGGTCTTTAACCCCAAATGGAAAAATTGACCGCAAAGCACTTCCTGCACCTGAAATGCCAACTGGGCAATTCTCAACCATCGCCACCAATGAAACAGAGAAGATATTGTGTCAGATCTGGACTGAGGTTCTTGGGATTGAAGCAAACGTTAATCACAACTTCTTTGAGATCGGTGGCGACTCCATCATGAGTTTGCAAATTGTTTCCCGCGCCCGCGAAGCAGGATTAGATATTAGCCCCAGAGACATTTTTGAAGCCCAAACTTTGGGAAGATTAGCAGCGATCGCCAAACCATTACGTCAGTCAATAACAGTTGACGAAGCTTTAACAGGCAAAGTGCCACTTGCGCCAATTCAGCATTGGTTCTTTGAAAGGAACTTACCACATTCCCACCAATGGAACCAAACAGTAGCCCTGAGTGTCAGTGAACCATTAAAAATGGACGCCTTTTTCATGGCTTTGGAAGCTATAGTCGCCCATCATGATGCTTTTCGATTGGAATTCGACCAAAATCAGGGCATCTGGGAACAATCATATACGGCTGCTGCAAGTCCCCCATTACGTATTAAGGACTTTAGCACCTATCCACCCAATGAACAAAGACATGCCTTAGACGCTGTTGTCGCAGAAGAACAGGAGTTGATTGATCTGAAGAGTCCACCCTTGTTGAGAGTTCTCTATGCCAAAAACCTAGAGGAATACGGTGATGTGCTGATATTCTTTGGTCATCATTTGATTGTTGATGGAGTCTCCTGGCGCATCATTTTTGAGGACTTAAACCAAGCTTACTGTCAAGCTGCTATGGGCAAACCTGTTTCCTTACCTGCTAGAAGTTCTTCCTACAGACAGTGGACGACAAGCCTAGAAAAATTGGCTTCTTCACCAGAAATTGTACAAGACCTCTCATTTTGGCAGGAAACATTAGCACATAAGAGTGCAGCATTACCTCTAGATAGCCTCGCCCCTGAAAGCAATACAGTGGCAAGTTTAGTTGTGGAAACTTCACAACTCTCCTCTAGGGAAACCTTATCTCTACTGAAAGAAGCGATCGCCACTTACCACGCCGGGGTACAAGAAATTCTTCTGGCTGCATTGCTCAAAACTCTAACCGACTGGAGTGACTCATCCCATGTACTGATTGATTTAGAAGGACACGGTCGAGAAGATTTAGGCAGTGGGTTGGATATTTCCAGAACTGTAGGTTGGTTTACCTCCCTTTATCCTGTTCTCCTGCAAAAACCCCAGGAAAATGAGAACTTAGAAAACTTGCTTAAGGAAGTGAAAAAACAAATCCGAGCCATTCCCAATCATGGCATAAGCTTTGGTCTCTTGCGTTATTTAAATCAGAACCCAGACACACGCGAAACACTAACTCATTTAGACAAGCCCCAAATCAGCTTCAATTACCTGGGACAAGTGGACAACCAACAAAACAGCAACAACATTTTCAGCCTCAGTAACGTTCCCACAGGTTCAGGCATGTTTGCCAAACAAGAGCGTCCTCATATTTTAGCGATAAATGCCCGTGTCCAAGGCGAATGTCTATGGGTTGATTGGTCTTATAGCAAACATCTCCATAACGCCCAAACCATACGTCATCTGGCAGAAAGTTACTTGCACAACCTACGTGCTTATCTCACCAATTCAATACAATATCAAGCATCTTTTTATACGACTTCTGATTTTCGTCTGGTTGAATTAACTGATAATGAGCTCGATTCTCTTTTGGAAGATTTGGGGTGAAATCCGGGGTGTAGGGTGTGGGGTGTAGGGACAAGTTCAAGGTCTTGAAATTGTCACCTCTATCTACTGTGTCTCCTTCCTAGCTCTCTCCCCCTTTGTTACGAATTATGTGACTAATGCATAGGCCATAGCCGTAGGTTTGGGTGGGGTGCGTTCAAATCTTTGCTGACAGATTTACGAGCACTGCTAAGTACGGAAGATTAATCAGCATAGTATTTGTTTTCGTGATAGTTTTTTATTGAAGTCCTGTAATGAAAGGTATAATTTCTGATGAGGCTTAATGACACTCATCGAGAAAAAGTTCAATGATAGCCCTAACCGGAGTTGCCATCGAAAGTAAAATCTATGAAAGTCCGGCATCTCTAGTATACCGAGGCATCAGAGTGCGAGATAATCTGCCAATTATCGTTAAAATGCTAAAGCAAGATTATCCCTCATCTCAAGAATTAACTCGCTACAAACAAGAATATGAAATTACCCGCTCCCTGAACATAGAAGGCGTGGTCAAGGCATACACCCAGCAGGAGTATCAACGTACACTCGTTATTTTTTTAGAAGACTTTGGCGGAGAATCCCTAGAGCGATGGATGCAAAAACGTTCAGATTTTTTCCCCATGCCCTTATTTGCTTTTTTGCGTCTTGCCATCAACCTAACAGATATTCTGGGCAAAATCCATGCAGCCAATGTCATTCATAAGGATATCAACCCTGGCAACATAGTTTTAAATCTAGATACTGGTGTTGTCAAAATCATTGATTTCGGGATAGCCACCCAATTTAAACGCACGAATCCAACTTTTAAAAGCCCTCACGTTTTAGAAGGGACACTCGCCTACCTGTCTCCAGAGCAAACAGGCCGGATGAACCGTCTGCTGGATTACCGCACTGATTTTTACTCGCTGGGTGTAACGTTTTACGAACTGCTCACCGGACAACTGCCGTTTCCCACAACGGACGTGCTTGAACTAGTCCATTGTCATATTGCCAAACAGCCGCCTCTGCCTCATGAGTTGAATGTAACGATTCCCAAAGTCGTTTCAGATATTGTTTTGAAACTGATGATGAAGAATGCGGAAGACCGCTATCAGAGTGCTTGGGGAGTCAAAGCGGACTTAGAAATCTGTGCTGAGCAATTGGAGGAAGTCGGTCACATTAACAGTATTCAACTGGGTTTGCAAGACGTTTCGGGTCAATTTCAAATTCCCCAAAAGCTATACGGACGAGAAGCAGAGATTGCAGCATTATTGGCGGCTTTTGAAAAAGTAGCCACAAGAGGAAACGTTGACGAAGCCCCCCGTTCAGAGGAAAGTATAGAAAATCCTCAATTCAAAGTCGAAATGATGCTAGTCTCTGGCTTTGCTGGAATTGGTAAATCAGCATTGGTGCAGGAACTATATAAACCCATCACAACTAAGCGTGGCTATTTTATCTCCGGTAAATTTGATCAATTAGAGCGTAATATACCTTATAGAGCCATCACTCATGCTCTGCAAAAATTGGTGCAACAACTTCTAGGTGAACCTGATGAACAGTTGCAACATTGGCGATCACGACTTTTAACCGCTTTAGGAAGTAATGGACAAATCATCATTGATGTCATCCCAGAAGTTGAATTAATTATTGGCAAGCAGCCTCCGGTACCAGATGTTGGAGCAACCCAAGCTCAAAATCGCTTCAATCGCATCTTTGGCCAGTTTGTGCGGGTGTTTTGTTCAAAGGAACACCCGCTTGTTATCTTTTTAGATGATTTGCAGTGGATAGATTCAGCAACACTTACGTTAATCGATCTGATGCTGCTTGATGAGCAAACCCAATTCCTGTTTTTAATTGGGGCTTATCGAGATAATGAGGTGAATCCAACGCATCCACTGGTATTAGCACTCTCAAGACTGCGCAAACAAGGATCTGTGCTTCATAAGATTGCCCTGGCACCTTTAACCCTAGAACCATTAACTCAGTTAGTTGCAAAGACACTACATCAGAATGCTAATACTGTTCGTCCCTTGGCTGAATTAGTGCTGCGTAAAACCGAGGGTAATCCCTTCTTTGTTGGTGAATTCTTGCAATCACTCTACAATGAAAATCTGTTGATCTTTAATACGGAACACTTAACCTGGCAGTGGAACATTGCTCAAATTCAAACTCAGAATATTACCGATAATGTGGTGGAGTTACTGCTCCTTAAGTTGAAGAAATTACCAGAGGTGACACAGCAGCTTCTGCGTTTAGCAGCCTGTATTGGGGCTGAATTTGATTTAGAAACGTTAGGGATTATTTGTGAAAAGTCTCCTCAAGTAGTTTCTCTAGATTTACTCGCAGCGATACAAGCTGGACTCGTTCAACCCCTGTCTGAACTAGATGAAAACTTATTAATTCAAGAGTATAAATTTTTGCATGACCGGGTGCAACAAGCAGCATATGTCTTAATCGATGAGTCGCAAAAGCAGCTAGTTCATCTCCAAATTGGTTACAATCTACTTGAAAAAAGGTTGCCAGAGCGACTGTCAGAGCGGTTGTTTGAAACTGTTGATCATCTCAATTATGGGATTGAGCTTGTCAGTGATCAAGCAAAACGAGATGAAATTGCCAAACTGAATTTATTGGCAGCTCAGAAGGCAAAAGCAGCGATCGCCCACAACGTTGCTAAAAAATATTTAGCCACAGCCCAAGGATGGCTAGCTGCTTCTAGCTGGCAAACAAACTATAGCTTGACATTAGATTTATATTTAGAAACAACAGAAGTCGCGTATTTATGTGGCGATTTTGAGGAGGTGGAATATTGGGCGGCGATTGTTCTGCAAGCTGCCAAGACAGTTCTCGATACCATGAAAGTCTACGAAGTCAAAATTCAAACTTACATCGCACAGAACCAGCGATTAGAAGCAATCAATACTGCATTACAAGTTTTGCAGCAATTAGGGATCAGTTTTCCCGAAACGCCAAGTCAATCAGATATTCATCTTCAACTCGACGCAATCATATCCTGCTTGGACAACAAACCGATCAAGGACTTGATCCAATTGCCAGAAATGGTTCAGCAAGAGTTGCTAGCAGCAATGCAAATTCTATCTAAAACAACGCTCATTGCCTATCATGTGGCTCCTGATTTAGGGCCTCTACTTGTGTTTAAACAGACAAACTTGTCAATTCAGTATGGCAATATGTTTGTTTCTCCCTTTGCCTATGCCAATTTTGGTTTAATTCTTTGTGGGATAGTGGGAAACATTGAGACTGGCTACGAGTTTGGGCATCTGGCATTAAGGCTGTTACCTCATCTGAACATCTATTCACTTAAAGCCAGAACATTGTTCATGGTAACGAACTTCATCATCCACTGGAAAGAGCATGTTAGGGAAACAGCGAAGCCATTTTTGGAAGCTTATCAAAGTGGACTGGAAACTGGAGATTTAGAGTTCGCGGCTTATAGCGCTTTCACTTACTGCCTCCAATTCTTGCTTGTTGGAAAGGAACTTGTAGAAGTTGAATACCAGATGGCAACATACTGTGAAGCAATCAGTCAAATCAAACAGGATGCAGTGGTCACTTGGACTAAGATATTTCGGCAGTCTGTCTTAAATTTGATGGGATGCTCGGTCGATCCATCCCGTCTCGTTGGCAAATCTTACAATGAGAAGAATCGACCGCCACAATACGAAACAGATGGAGTCAGACTCTTTCTGGTATGCCTAAACAAACTTATCTTATGCTATTTATTTCTTGAGTATGCTCAGGCATATGAGAGCGCAGCCATAGCGGAAGACTATGTGACTCGTGTCATGGCGACACCTCTTGTTCCTTTGTACTATTTCTATAATGCTTTGGCAAAACTTGCAATATACCCCAAAAGCAATGCTCAAGTGAAGCAGGAAATCCTGGAAAAAGTTGCGGTCATACAGGAGAAAATGAAGCAATGGGCATGCTATGCGCCTATGAATTATTTGCATAAATATCACTTAGTTGAAGCAGAGAAAGCACGAGTTTTGGATCAGTTGCTTGAGGCAGAAAAATTATACGAACAAGCGATTGCTGGAGCTAGAGAAAACGAATATATCCAGGAAGAAGCCTTAGCTTACGAATTAGCTGCTAAACATTATCTGGCGCGAGGGTTGGAAAAATTTGCCCAGATCTATATGAAGGAAGCTCACTACTGCTATGAACGGTGGGGCGCAACGGCAAAGGTCAGGAATTTGGAGGCTGATTATCCTCAGTTTTTTCCTCAATCCACAAGTGTAAGTTCCATGCCAATCCACACTGCTGCTGGAACTACCTCTAATACCTCACATGTTGCTCTTGATTTAGCAGCAATCATGAAAGCATCCCAAGCGATTTCCAGTGAGATTGAACTGGAACAACTGCTCCATACATTAATGCAGATACTCATTCAGAATGCTGGAGCACAAACCGGATGCCTGCTTTTAGAAAACGCAGGAGAATGGATGATCGAAGCGACCTGTGAACTTATTGAGAGTGCACAGGTCTGTGCAACCCAAGTGCTGGAATCGACTCCAATCGCAAATCGTTTACCTGAATCGATCATTCATTATGTCATTCGGACTCATGAGTCGGTCATTCTCAATGATGCTACTCGTGAAGGTAATTTTATCAATGACCCCTATATTCAACATCACCAGAGTCAATCAGTCTTTTGTTTACCGCTGCTCAATCAAAGCAAGCTCATCGGTGTGTTGTATCTAGAAAATCAGTTGGCAACAGGGGCATTTACACCGGAGCGAAAGCAAATTCTCAGCCTACTTTCTACGCAGGCAGCGATCGCAATTGAAAATGCCAAACTCTATGCAAAGCTTCGGGCAAGCGAAAGTAGGATGACTCAATTTCTAGAAGCAGTTCCGGTGGGCATTGGCATCGTTGATGCAACTGGTCGTCCTTACTATGCCAACCAGCGGGGCATTCAACTTATGGGGAAGGGGATTGCTCCTGCCGTGCCGCAGGAGCAAATCTCAGAGGCTTATCAGTTTTATGTGACGGGAACGGATCAAATCTATCCCACTGAAAAACTGCCAGCCATCCGGGCATTGGGCGGCGAACGCACCACCGTTGATGACATAGAAATTCGCCAAAATAGTGCCACCATTCCCATTGAGGTATGGGGCACTCCAGTCTTTGACGAACAGGGCAAGGTAGCTTATGCGATTGTAGCCTTTCAAGATATCACTGAGCGCAAACAAGCAGAGAAACTTCTAGCCGACTACAACCAAACCTTAGAACAGCAAATTACTGAGCGGACTTTGCTCCTTTCACAGGAGATTGAAGAGCGCCAACGAGTGGAGAATGCTTTGCGACACAGTGAAGAGCAACGCAGGCTGACGATGGACTTCACGCACATCGGTAGTTACAACTGGAATATCACGCAGAACAAAATAGATTGGAACGACAACTATGCTCGATTGCTGGGGTTAGTTCCCGGTGAGCTTGAGAGCAGCGATCAGGTATGGCGCGAGCGCGTTTATCCAGAAGACATTGATCGGGTTGAACAAGCTATTACAACAGCTTTAGCAACTCATACTGATTTTGAAGCTGAATATCGAGTTATTCATCCAGATGGCAGTATTCATTGGCTAGTAGGTCGGGGTCGAGGCATATATAACACAGATGGACAGCCTGTGCGAATGCTAGGAATAATTCTTGACATTAGCGAACAGCGGAACGCTGCACTACGCGAACGCAAACGTGCTGAGCAAGCTTCCATTCTGGAAGAGCGCAACCGAATGGCGCGAGAAATTCATGATACACTGGCTCAATCTTTCACGGGTATTTTACTTCAGGTTGAAGCAGCAACACAAGTGCTGGCGGACGACCCGGAAGCAACCCAAGGACATCTGGAAATGATCGAGGAACTAGCACGCGATGGGCTAGCAGGGGCACGGCGATCTGTATCCGCACTCCGTCCGCAGCTACTAGAAGAAGGTAATTTAGACAGTGCCCTGCATCGTATAGTGGCTCAAATGCGCTCGAAGACCGACACGGCTCTGATTTGCGAAACTCAGGGTATAGCCTATTCCTTACCAACCGAAGTGGAGAATAACTTACTTAGAATTGGGCAGGAAGCATTAACCAATGCGATTAAATACGCTTGTGCCAGCGAAATTCGGGTTGAGTTAGTGTACCACGAGACACAGTGTATCTTACAGATTAAAGACGATGGCAGGGGCTTTGGAGTAGGTAGCACTCCTTTGAGCGGTGGGTTTGGCTTATTAGGAATGAGCGAACGGGCAGAGCGCATTGGCGCACAACTAACGATTCAAAGCCAGCCTGGACAAGGAACAGAAATTATCGTCACTATCAATCGAGAGCAAGAATGACAGTGAGCCAATCCACTACGATTCGGGTGCTGATTGTTGACGACCATGCCATAGTCAGAAAGGGTCTAGCAACCATCATTAACCGCGACCCAGAAATGACAGTGATTGCTCAAGCTGAAGATGGGCAGCAGGCGATCAACGCGTTTCGAGAATACCAACCTGATGTCACACTAATGGATTTACGAATGCCCAAAATGGGAGGTGTTGAAGCCATTATGGCGATTTGTGCTGAATTTAAGCAGGCTCGGATCGCGGTACTCACAACCTATGATGGTGATGAAGATATCTATCGCGGTTTACAAGCGGGTGCTCAAGGCTATCTGCTTAAGGATTCTAAACTTGGCGAGCTTTTGAATGCGATTCGCGCCATTCATAATGGTCAGAAATACATTCCGCCAGAAGTGGGCGCAAAATTATTGCAGCGAATGAGCAATCCAGAACTGAGTGAACGAGAGTTGGAAGTGCTGTGTTTGATGGCACAAGGAATGGGTAATCAGGAAATTGGGACTGCTTTGAGTATTGGTGAAAGCACTGTCAAATCGCATGTGAATCGCATTTTGAGCAAATTAGGAGTGAGCGATCGCACACAAGCCGTGATTACTGCTGTTAAGCGTGGGATTGTCAATTTGTAAGTGGGGGGAAAGGGAAAAGGAGTGAGCCTTTACCTTTTCCCCTTGAAATTGGCTTTAGACTCCAACTAAAGTTGGAGACAACCTTCCACTGCGAGATGGACAGGTTTATCCATCACTCGATGGCACAAAAATGTCAACCTAGAGTGGACGACAACAGAGGGCTAATTGTCTATATTGAATTCATAGCAACGTTAGTGCAGTTGGGTTGAAAGGCTTAAAGTTTGCTTAATACAAACCGAAACATGACTTACGACCGTGATAATCGTTCTCTATTCATTCCGCCTTCAACCCAGGATCATATTCAAGGTGCACTAAATGCTGCTGTAGTCTTCGTCATGTATGGAGATTATGAATGTTTTCAAAGTGCCAACATCTATCGATTGATTAAAGTTGCTCGACAGCAATTGAACGTTTCGTTTGGAGAAAACAATTTAGGTTTCATCTTCCGTCATTTTCCTCAGGTACAAATTCATCCACATGCTCAACGAGCAGCGGAAGCTGCGGAAGCCGCAGCGGCTCAAGGGCAATTTTGGCAAATGCACGAGATATTGTTCATTCATCAACAAGAGTTAGAGAATGGCTATCTAGTAGAGTACGCGAATCGTTTAGGACTTGATATTTCTCAATTTTTGCAGGATTTATCCAAGGGAGCTTATGTTGATCGTATCAATGCGGACATTGAAGGTGGACGGCAAAGTGGAGTGGAGGCTGCACCCGCTTTGTTTATTAATGGAATTCGCTATCTTGATCGCTGGAGTGTTGAGCAGATAATGGCAGCCATTGTTGCTGCAAATGATTAGGTTTTTGATGCTTATCCCAACAAGTATTTCAGCAGGAAGTATTTCATAACTTCTATACGGACAACAAGAACCAGAGATTTGAGCAATTCAGCAAGAATACAGAGGCGATCGCAATGATAGTTTTTACATGGAAAAAAGTTCAAAGATTGTTACTGTGGTTACTTGCATTAAGTGCTGTCGTTGGGATATTAATGCATCCAACATCAGCCACCGCCAAGGAATTACCTCAAGCCTCCAACTCTAAACCTGCGCCTGTTCTCGTTCATGGGGCTTTTGCTGACGGTACATCAAAGTCATTTTGGCTTCTTAATAACTACCTTACCATTGTCGCCGATCACACCACAACTGATGGTAAATATGACCTGATTGAGGGCTATTTCCCTCCTGGTGCCAAGACTCCACCCCATCGCCATACACGCTATTCAGAACAACTTTATGTGTTGGAAGGAGAGTTCACTGTCTGGGTTGGTAAGAATAAGGTTGTGCTAGGCGCAGGTGAAAGTGCCTTCATTCCGATGGGCACACCCCATGTTGTCGCTGCACTCAGTGACCAGCCAGCTCGAGGGTTAGTCGTTGCTTCGCCCAGTTCCTTTGCTCGCCTAATTGAAGCAACAGGGACTCTAAACCAGAATGAGGCACCTGACATGAAATTGTTGAATCGCATCTCTAGCGAAATTGGCGACGAAATTCTGGGTGCTCCCGGAGATATCCCTTAGAGGTGATACACAAATGCATGACTTTGATGTCGCTATTGTGGGCGGAGGTGTGTCAGGTGCCTATTGTGCCTGGCGACTCCAGCAAACTCCAACTGAGCAACTCGGACCGAATCTTGCACCTCTGGCTAAGCAGCGCCCCCTACCTGAAGCATCGTTGTATACCAATTCTCTAAAAGAGGACTACAAATGCGATAATAGGAGTGTAGGGTTCAAAAAACCGAAATGGCAGGAGTGTACAAGCTAGAAATTGTTGAAAGTGCTGAGGAACTTAAGCAAATGTTGGTAAAACAGAAAGCAGCACAAGCTAGAGAACGTGTACAACTATTATTTTTGCTAAAAACGGGTCAGGCAAGCACAATTCAACAGGCAGCACAGTTATTGGGTCGGAATCGGGTCACAATCCAGACATGGTTAAGACAATACCGGGATGGAGGAATGGAGGGACTCTTAGAGAAGAAGCGCTCGCCAGGAAGACCGAGAGCAATACCAACTTGGGCAGAGCAGGCACTGGAAAAAAAATTAGAAGATCCACAAGGAATGAATAGTTATGGCGAAATCTGTCAGTGGCTGTTGGAAAAATTAGGAGTTGAGGCTAAGTATAAAACAGTGCATAAGTTGGTATTTTACCGATTAAAAGCATCACCGAAAGTACCAAGAACGCAGAGTGCAAGTCAATCAAAAATGAGATTAGAGGATTTTAAAAAAACTTCGCAGCTAACATAGAAATGTTGGTATGGTTCTGTATAGGAGTGTTAGGAATCAATAAGAGAATACGTTTTTTTTGTGGGGACGAGACAAGAATCGGGATGAAAACTATCAGTGGGAGAAAAATTACAGCCTTAGGGATAAAACCAATAGGGATAGAACAATGGAAGTACAGTGCCACGTACCTATATGGCATTATAGAACCTCAAACAGGAGAATATTTTTTTTGGGAATTCTCTCACTTAAATACAGATTGTTTTCAAGTATTCTTGAACTTAATTGCTGAAAAATATAGAGAAGACTTTTTAATTATACAGTTGGATAATGGGGCATTTCATAAAGCAAAACGCTTGCAAGTACCAGACAATATTATTTTAATGTTTCAGCCACCTCACTGTCCTGAGCTAAATCCTATTGAACAAATTTGGCAATATTTGAAACGTCGATTGCGCTGGTTGTTACCAAATTCAATGGATGAGTTGCGACAGCATCTTTTTTCTCTGATTAAACAGTTAACTCATCAAACTGTTGCATCCATTGCTGGACGAAGCTATATTAAAGCCGCTTTATCTGTAGTCTCCTTTTAGAGAATTGGTAGTATATATGCGGTGAGGCTTGGTCTACTCAGCAGGGATGGGTAGAAGGTGCATTGGAAACAGCCGATATAGTACTTGAAGAACAGTTGCATTTACAACCGACAGTGAATAAATGAGGAGTCAGTGCCGTACTTTGTCTCTATCGAGATACTTGACCGCCTGAAGAGCAAGATCGAGCCGGACTATTTGTACGCAGGAAAGTAGGGCTACTTCTGTTCATCCCTAGTTCCATCAATCCGTTGCAGACAGCAAAGGAGAGTTTCGTGATGCAATATGACTACATTGTAATTGGTGCAGGGTCGGCAGGCTGTGTAGTTGCTAACCGTCTGACAGAAAACGGTGACACAACCGTGTTACTCCTCGAAGCGGGTAACCCAGATACGAAACCAGAGATTTTCATCCCAGCAGAGTGCGTCAATCTACTAGGCTCAGAGGTGGACTGGAGCTATTTCTCTGAACCAGAAACCTTCTTGAATAATCGCGAAATATTTTGTTCCCGTGGCAAAGTCTTGGGAGGCAGCAGTTCGATTAATTTCATGATTTATGTCCGAGGCAATCATCACGATTATGACCACTGGCAGGAGTTGGGAAATCCCGGTTGGAGTTACCAGGATCTCTTGCCTTATTTCAAGAAATCTGAACACCAGCAACATGGTGCCTCCGTCTACCACGGAGTTGATGGGGAGTTGAGCGTTACCGATCCGATTGCGCCTACTGCAACTTCTCAACGATTTGTAGAGGCATGTGTGGCAATGGGATTTGACTACAATCCTGATTTCAACGGCGCGCAGCAGGAAGGAGCAGGATTCTATCAGCACACCATTAAAGAGGGTAAACGACACAGTGCTGCTACTGCGTTCCTTGTGCCCATTCTCCAGCGTCGCAATTTGACCATAACCACTGGGGCATTGGTCACTCGATTGTTGTTTGAAGGAACCCGCACTGTTGGGGTGGAATATCTGCACGAGGGAATGCTGCACCAAGTCAGGGTTGAGCGGGAAGTGATTTTAAGTGCAGGCGCGTTCGATTCACCCAAACTGCTGATTCTATCCGGCATTGGGGATGCTGCACACTTACAAACATTAGGGATTTCTGTTGTCGTTGAGCTACCAGGTGTTGGTCAAAACCTGCAAGACCACATTTTCTCTACTGTGGTATACCAGGCAACTCAAGATTTACACTTTGCCAGCACCAGTAGTATCGGGGAAGCTGGATTATTTTTGCATAGCAAGTGGAATTCAGCGGTTGCACCCGATTTACAGTTTTTATTTGGTTCCATTCAGCTCTTACCCCCTGGCTATGCTCCAGCGGCATTTGGATTTACGGGTGCAGTCGCTTTGACCCATCTGCAAAATATTGGCAGTGTCGGTTTACGTTCGCCTGATCCTAGAGACACACCGATGTTGCGGATGAACTATCTGGAAAATGAAACCGATGTAAAGAAGCTGGTTGAGGGAATTAAATTAATGCGGCAATTGTTTCATAGCAGCTTCTTTGATGAGTTTCGTGGTGCAGAAATTGCTCCGGGTGCTGAGGTTCAGAGTGATGAAGCCCTTGAAGCTTATATCCGCAACAATTGCAACACACTGTGGCATCCAGTTGGCACCTGCAAAATGGGTACTGACCCAATGGCGGTGGTCGATCCTGAACTACGAGTCCATGGAATTGAAGGTTTGCGTATCGTGGATGCTTCCATCATGCCCACGATCACCACAGGAAATACGAATGCACCAACTATCATGATTGGCGAAAAAGCAGCAGATTTAATTAAAGCAGAACGCACCTCACAAAGCATTACCAATAAACTTAATGTCCAAGTTCAATCGCATCTCTAGCGAAATTGGGTTCATAACACTCTCTATGCCGCTTAAAAACAGATCTATCACTTAAAAGGAAAACTCAAAACTATGAATTTACAAGCAGATCAAACAATCACTCCTGCTGACGAGTCAGCAATCCGTGCTTTCCATCGCCAGATGGTAGAAAGACAAATCCAGAATCCTCATCAGATTAACTTATGAAAAAACTAGAAAGAAAAGTTGCTCTGATCACCGGTGGCAACAGTGGTATTGGTCTTGCCACAGCCAAACAGTTTGTTGCTGAAGATGCCTATGTCTACATCACGGGTCGTCGCCAGGTCGAACTGGATACTGCTGTAGAAGCCATTGGTAAAAATGTTACGGCTGTGCAGAGTGATGTTTCTAATCTGGCAGACCTTGATCGTCTGTTTGCCACCATTAAGCAAGAGCAAGGACACCTCGATATCATCTTCGCTAATGCTGGCGTTGGACAAATTGCCCCACTTGGAGAAATCACAGAGGAACACTTTGACAAAACATTCAACATAAACGTAAAAGGTTTGCTGTTCACCGTACAAAAGGCACTGCCACTGTTACCAGAGGGTGCTTCTATTATCCTGAATGCTTCGATTACTTCTATAAAAGGTACGCCAGCTTTCAGTGTTTACAGCGCCACCAAAGCTGCCGTAAGATCATTTGCTCGGAATTGGACACTCGACCTCAAAGAGCGCAAGATTCGGGTGAATGCCATTAGCCCTGGTGTGGTTCCGACTCCTGGCTACCATCTCCTGGGACTTAGTGATGAGCAGATGCAGGAATTTGTGGATAGCCAAGCTGTCACTATTCCATTAGGGCGAGTCGGCACACCCGATGAGATTGCCAAAGCGGTTGTTTTTCTGGCTTCAGAGGACAGCAGCTTTGTGAACGGCATCGAGTTGTTTGTTGATGGTGGTATGGCACAGATTTGAAGTCCAAAAGGAGTTAAAAATGAAGCTTAAGCTGATCTCTGTTAATGTCGGCCTGCCGCGTGAAGTGACCTGGAAAGGAAAACCCGTCCGCACTGGAATTTTCAAAGAGCCAGTTAATGCGAGAGTGATGCTGCGTGAACTCAATTTAGATGGAGATCGACAAGCGGATCTCACCGTTCATGGCGGAGTTGACAAAGCCGTATATGTCTATCCTTTTGAGCATTATGATTACTGGCGAAGCGAATTGCCTGACACAGAGTTAACATTTGGGATCTTTGGTGAAAATTTCACAGTCACAGGATTGAGAGAAGAGGAAATTAACATTGGTGATCGCTTTAAAATCGGCAGTGTGGAACTAATGGTGACTCAACCGCGCTTACCCTGCTACAAACTAGGGATTCGCTTTGGGCGATCAGATATGGTGAAACGATTTCTCGCCAGTCGTCGCACCGGATTTTATTTTCGGGTTTTGCAAGAGGGCGAAGTGGTCGCTGGAGACACTTTAGAGTTGATGAGTCGAGATCCCAACAATATTACAGTTGCTGATATCACTCAGCTTTATGTTCGTGAGCAAAACAATCCAGAGTTACTGCATCGTGCTGCTCAACTTGAAGCTTTACCCGAAAGCTGGCGGGACTACTTTCACGAACAGATCTATCGTCAGGATGTGAGATAGATCAACTTATCATAAAACTCTATCAATTCAATTCAAAATTACAATCAGTGGGGGCAAAACAATTCAAAAAATGGTCACTTTGATCACTTACAAGGAGTAATCCCATGACTACATATCGCACAGTTTCGATTGATGGTTTAGACATCTTCTACCGCGAAGCGGGTTCCCGTGAGAATCCGACAATTCTGCTATTGCACGGCTTCCCAACGTCGTCTCACATGTTCCGCAATTTTATACCTGCCCTCGCTGATAAATTCCATCTCGTTGCTCCTGACTACCCTGGCTACGGCAACAGTTCGATGCCAACTGTAAATGAGTTTAACTACACGTTTGATCGCTTGGCTGAGATTGTAGAGAAATTCATTGCTGCAGTCGATCTCAAAAAGTACAGCCTTTATGTCATGGATTATGGTGCACCGATTGGCTATCGGATTGCAGCTAAATATCCAGAGCGCGTGCAATCTCTGATTGTTCAAAATGGCAATGCTTACGAGGAAGGTCTGCGCGAATTCTGGGAGCCGATTAAGGCATACTGGCAAGAGCGATCGCCTGAGAATGCGGAAAAGCTCAAATACCTTTTCACTCTAGAAGCAACAAAGTGGCAATATACCAACGGTGTTCGTAATTTAGAAGCAATTAGTCCCGATACCTGGACGGTGGATCAACATTTCCTTGATCGTCCCGGAAACGAGGAGATTCAACTGGCGCTGTTTTATAGCTATGGCACCAATCCACCACTCTATCCCCAATGGCAAGAGTATTTCCGCTCCTATCAACCCCCTACCCTGATTGTTTGGGGCAAGAACGACTACATCTTTCCTGCTGACGGTGCTTATCCCTACCAACGTGACTTGAAAGACATTGAGTTCCATCTACTCGATACCGGACATTTTGCCCTGGAAGAAGATGGGGACGCGATCGCAGACTATATTCGTCGCTTTCTGAGCACTTACCTTGTAGAGAACACCCAGCTAACCCCTAGTAACAAATAGTTTTGGCTGGGAAAAGATGTCGATTAAAAGTGATTGTCATTACTACAATTACTACTGATCAAGCAGCAGCGTTAAATCAATTAACTTAACGTTTTAACAGATTGTTTACAATTTATTATAAGGAGAATGTCATGGCTGCTCAAGCAAACTCGCAAGCAGCAAAAATTCTGGAAGTTGGGGATGATCCACGTCTTTCCAAAGGAACGAAGGAATTTTTGAAAGTGCTGAATTCAGGGGGTGTAGCGCTGGAGAAACTCACTCCACTCGAAGCACGTCAAGTTCTTGTAGATGTACAGGCTTCGGTTTCAGTAGACCTTTCAGGTATTGAAGAGTCACAAAAGACGGTTACTGCTGATGGTTATTCAATTAGCCTTAATATTGTACGACCTGAAGGGGTCAAAGGCACATTGCCTGTTTTCATCTTTATTCATGGTGGTGGTTGGGTGCTGGGTGATTACCCAACACACAAGCGCATGGTTCGCGATCTGGTTGTGCTTTCAGGGTTTGCAGGTGTGTTTGTCAACTACACTCGCACACCAGAAGCTCAGTACCCACAGGCAATCAATGAGATTTATGCTGCGACCAAATGGGTTGCCGAGCATGGGGAGGAAATTGGCGTGGATGGCAAGAATTTGGCGGTCGTTGGCAACAGTGTCGGCGGTAACATGACAACTGTCACTGCTTTGAAGGCGAAAGAAAAAGGAGGACCACACATCAAGCTGCAAATCCTGATGTGGCCGATTGTAGATGCGGATTTTGAAACAAATTCTTATCACGAATTTGGCGAAGAGCGTTTTCTGACTGTACCAACGATGAAGTGGATGTATGACATGTACATCGCTGACCCAGAAAAGCGCAAAGACGTCTATGCTTCTCCCCTACAGGCAACGGTTGAGCAACTAAAAGGCTTGCCTCCGGCGTTAATTGTGGTTGCAGAGAGCGATATCTTGCATGACGAGGGCACAGCGTATGGACGCAAGCTCGATGAAGCTGGGGTGGAGGTGACAACTGTGCAGTACAACGGCATGATTCATGACTTTGGACTACTGAATGGTTTAGCCGATCTGCCAGAAACCCGCTCTCTATTTGTTCAAGCAGCAGCCCAATTGAAGAAGCATCTGTAATAGGCTGCGATCCTAAAGAGAATCTTGCAAAACAGGAGAATGTATTCGATGAGGATCAACGGCAAGCTAGTGCTGGTGAGTGGGGCTTCAAGCGGAATTGGTGCAGCTACCGCGAAAGCGATGGTCAAAGCTGGAGGACGTGTAGTGCTTCTCGCTCGGCGCAAGGAAGCATTGGATCAGGTGGTGTCTGAGATTACCTGCGCCGATGGGCAAGTCTGGGCATACTCGGTTGACTTGGCGGATGCGGATGTAGTTACGACAGTGACGAAGCAAATTACAGAAAAATTGGGAACACCGGACATCATTATCAACAATGCCGGGGCAGGTAGATGGCTTTTCGTCGATGAAACAAGTCCTGTGGAAGCAGTCGAGATGATGGCTGTTCCCTACTTTGCTGCCTTCAATGTGACGCATGCGTTTCTACCAGTTATGCTCATGCGAAACAGCGGTCATATCGTGAATATCAGTTCTGTGGGTTCACGTTTTGTCTGGCCCGGAGCCACAGCCTATCTTGCTGCCCGGTGGGCGGTACGTGGCTTTACGGAGGCGTTACGTGCCGACTTGGCTGGGTCGGCGATTGGAGTGACCCTGTACGAAAGTGGCGTAGTGACATCCCCATACTGGAAGCACAATCTGAGAAGTCGTGAGCGTGTTCCGAAAATGGCGGAACTGATCCCAGAGATAACCCCTGAACAGGCCGCAAATGCCATTGTTAGAGGTGTCGAAAAGAACAAACGTCTAATTGTGATCCCGTTTATGATGAAGCTAACCTACTGGCTGCATGCAGTATTCCCTGGAGTAGTCCAGTGGCTAATGACCAAGACAGGATATCGTCGGATGCAAGGAGAGAAATAAGAGTTGTGCCTAACCCGTCACTCAAGCCGACGATCGGGACTGCTGCAAGCTCTACCCAGCGTTCGTGGCGAGCACGGCTTAGTTTTATCTGTTATGCCGAGAGTATTCAAGTACTTACCTGCTATGAACAACAACATACCGAGCGCTAGGGACATTATCGGAGCATCACCGTTGATTGCGATTGAAAACAAAGCACCACCCAAGCTGATTGTCGATCCACCGCTTCCCGAACCACTGGCCCAGGGCCGCGTCTTTATCCAGTACCGGACGGAGAATTTGCGTGTGTTGCCAGTGTTTGGCAAAGGTGCCCTCGAAGTATCGCCGCGCATCGGTCATATCCACATCACCGTTGACGACGCGCCGTGGCACTTTGTCGATTCCAGTGGCGAAACGATTATCCTGGTCGGACTGGAACCTGGCGTACACAAGGTGCTAATCGAACTAGCTGACCCCACACACAAAGTAATCACCAGTGAAACTGTGAAGTTCACGCTGCCCGATCCTAAGAAATCATCATGAAAAAACTAGACGGAAAAATCGCAGACGAACATGGATTCATGCAATGGCGTATTGCCAGCATCAACGACCTGCCAATTCACCAGAGCGATTCACCGAAGGAGACGCTACGCGAACGCAAATACTACTAGATACTAGGTCGTCGTCCTGACGATCATCTCGGATTGTCAGACCTCAATCTTTGAAAAGCCTGTTTTAACCAGGCTGATGGCGCTAGCGATTTCTTCATACTTGCATTCAGCTTTTGAATCACTGGGAAAACGCTGCACATGGCGGGTGGTTTTTAACAAACAGAACAGTGAAAAACAACAAGCAAGGAGAAAAACCATGAACATTAACAAGAATGACACCGCAGTAGTCGTCATCGATCCGCAAAACGATGTGTTGAGCGAAAAAGGGGTTTCTTGGGATTTGGTGGGTGAAAGTGTTAAGGATAACAAGACCATCCAAAACATTGAGCGAATCTTCAAAGCGTGTATAAAAACAACCGTATCTTAATGAAGCAAGCTTGTAGAAAAAGTTGAATCTTCTAGCAGGTGTTATGCACTTTTTTGAAACCCAGTTAGGGCAAGCATCTTGAGTTATGCTCGCTAAACCCTCTCAAGAAGCCAGTCTTTCTTGAAGTTCATAATACCTTCGAGACATCATATTCACCCGATCAAACTCAAAGGATATAGAAGTGGACACTCAACACTATGACGATATTATTATCGGCGGCGGCAAAGCGGGTAAAACACTTGCACCTGCGTTAGTCACTGACGGACGTAAAACCGCTCTGGTTGAACGCAGTTTAAATATGATTGGTGGTGGGTGCATTAATATTGCCTGCATTCCTACTAAAACTATGGTGGCGAGTGCTAATGTGGCAAACACAGTGCGAAATAGTGCCGTTTATGGTGTTAAAGCTAATACACCTATCGTTGATCTAGCAGAGGTGATCCAACGAAAACGAACAGTTGTGCAATCTGCGCGTGAAATAAACTTGCACAATTTAGAAACGGCTCTGGATAACAACTTGATCATCGGCACAGCAAGGTTTATTGCTCCCAAAACAATTGAAGTAACGACGGCTGAGGGGAACACTCGCGTGCTTACTGCCGAACGCTTATTTATTAATACAGGCACACGACCGTTAATTCCATCCATCCCCGGACTCACAGAAGTTGAGTTTTTAACGAGTGAGTCAATTATGGAACTAGAAGACTTGCCTGAACACCTGATCGTTCTCGGTAGTGGCTATATTGGTTTGGAGTTTGCCCAGATGTTCCGGCGCTTTGGCTGTCGCGTCACTGTTATTGGGCAAAGTGAGCACATCCTGTCACAGCAAGATCTAGATATAGCGATCGCAGTTCAAACATTACTGAAACAAGATGGTATTGAATTCTTGCTGAAGGCAAAGGTGTTGAGGGTTGTTCGCGAAGCGTCTCCTTTGGAGAATCGCATTGGTAATGAAACCGTCCTTCAAATCCAAGTTGCCGATCATGAAATCACCCTCCAAGGGTCGCATTTGCTCGTCGCCGTTGGTCGTGCGCCCAATACCGATAGCTTAAATTTAGCTGCTACTGGTGTGGCAACCGATACACGCGGATTTATTCTAGTCAACGATCGCTTAGAGACGAACATTCCGGGGATCTGGGCGTTAGGCGACATCAACGGCGGCCCGCAATACACTCATATATCGCTCGATGATTATCGCATTATCAAAGCTAATTTAATTGATGGGGGCAACCGTAGTACACGGGATCGATTGGTTTCATCCTGTCTGTTCATCGATCCAGAACTGGCTCATGTGGGTTTGACTGAAACTGAAGCACAGCAACAAGGATATCCTATCCGTGTGGCGAAGGTGGATGCGTCAGCCGTTCCTAGAGCGAAAACACTCGGTCAAACTGATGGACTTCTGAAAGCGATCGTGGATACAGATACAGGTCGTATTCTAGGGTGTTCCTTGTTGTGTCATGAAGCAGGTGAAGTGATTTCAACGGTACAGATGGTGATGCAAGCTCAGATGCCCTACACCGTTCTGCGCGATGGTATTTTGACTCATCCCACGATGACCGAAGGGTTAAATATATTGTTTTCCAAGTTGTAAGGAGACAGCAATTGCAGACCCAAGGACTTACCAAGCAAATGGCATTATACCTCTTGCATAAATATTTTTTTGTCTCACGCCAAGACGCAAGGAAAAGATTGCAAATAAGGACTTTTGCAAGAAGTATATTTCACTTTTGAAGAGAAAAAAGTAAATATAGCATGATTAGTAAAACATCTAAAGTCGGTATTATTGGTGCAGGTAATGTAGGTGCAGATGTTGCAAATGCTTTAGTTATACTCGGTAAATGTGTAAGGGTTGTCCTTTTTGACCGAACCTTATCAAAAGCTGAAGGGCAAGCGTGGGATATCGAAGACAGCATTCCCCTACTTAAAGAGATAGAAATCATACCATCAAACCAGTATGAAGATTTGGCTGATTCAGATATCATTATTGTGACTGTTGGAGTGCCGCAAAAACAAGGACAGACCCGATTAGATACATTGAGTGACAATGCAGAGATTATACGTTCGACAATCAAAGAATTGGATCGAGTTGCACCGAATTCAATCGTAATTATCGTCAGCAATCCAGTGGATGTACTCACGCGGATTGCGATCGCTACTTCTACCAGGGCAGAAAACCTAATTTTCGGTTCGGGAACCGTTCTTGATACTGCTAGACTGAGATATCAACTTGGAAAGCGACTGAATGTTGCCAAACAAGACGTTCATGCTTATGTGATTGGAGAGCATGGAGACAGTCAATTTGTCGTTTGGTCTAGTGCCTTTATTGGGGGGATTCTGTTAACTGAATTTCCCATACCACAAGGAGCAACGCTAGAACAAATTCAGCAAGAGTACGCACAGTTAACTCGTAAACGAGGCCATAACATTTTTGAACGCAAAGGAAATACAAGCTATGGTATATCAACAGTAGTTTGCCAGTTAGTTGATACCATCCTGCGAGATGAAAAGCAGATATTTCCAGTATCGGCCAGAGCAGATTCTAACTATGGAGTTGGCAGTGAAGTTGTTCTTGGACTTCCATGTATCATTGGCTCAACAGGTATTGAGCGCAAACTACTGTTATCAAGAAATGCTCATGAGCAACGCTTATTAGAAGAATCAGCCAAAAAACTCAATGAAGCCCATAATTTTTTGCATAATTAAAATTAATTGGGTGCGGCTCTTTTGAAAATCAGTATCCTGAACAGTAGCTTTGCCAAAATAAGAGCCTACAAAAATTTGGGCAAAAATGCCAAAATGAGCCATACATAAGCTTTTAGCTAATCAGGTAGATAAAAATAGCCACTAAAAATGGCTAAGTATACTTTCGTTCTAAAATTTGAGAACGTTGTCAATAAGGAACTTTGTAATGATTAAGTTTTTAGTATGTCTGCTGTTTGCTACATTATGGTTAACTGTATTTTTGAACTTATTCACTTCTGTTACCCTTGCACAAAAAACTTATGAGCCAACAACTGAATCGCTATCGAAGCATGAAGTTCCAGACTGGTTCAAGGATGCGAAACTCGGAATTTTCATCCATTGGGGGGTATATTCTGTACCTGGCTATGCACCACTAACTGGGGAACTGAACAAAGTCGTTGCAGAGCGTGGTTGGGAATATTGGTTTGAGAACAACCCTTACTCGGAATGGTATTACAACTCCATGAAACTTGAGGGCAGCCCTACCTATAACTACCATCGTACAACCTATGGTGAAGGCTTCACCTATGATGACTTTATTCCCAGATTTAATGCAGGCATAACAAATTGGAACCCCTCGCAATGGGCAAAATTATTCTCTAAAGTGGGTGCGCGGTACGTTGTATTAACAACGAAGCATCATGATGGCTTTTTATTGTGGCCTAGTAAAACTATAAACCAGCCAGGGCGGGTGGCAACACGCGATATTGTAGGCGAACTAGCACAAGCTGTTCGCCAAGAAGGTATGCGGATGGGTGTGTATTACTCTGGTGGTATTGATTGGTCTTTTAAAGATACAACAATCACAGACTTCAACACGCTGCTGGAAGCAATTATTCAGGAAAAAGCCTATGCAGATTATGCGAATGCTCATTGGCGTGAATTGATTGACCGCTATCAGCCATCTATATTATGGAATGATCTTGGCTACCCTATTGGACAAGCGAATGAAATTGTGGCCTACTTTTACAATCGCGTACCCGATGGTGTGGTGAATGACCGTTTTGATTTAAGTGGTCAGTTAGGGTTGCACTTTGACTTTTCCACACCTGAGTATAGCCAGTTCACACAAATAGAACCTCTTAAATGGGAAAGTACAAGGGGTTTAGGTTACTCATTCGGCTATAACCAAAATGATACTGATTTGAACATGATTTCGGTAGATGAACTAGTTGACTTATTTGTAGATATTGTTAGTAAAAATGGGAATTTATTGCTGAACATTGGGCCAAAGGCTGATGGTTCAATATCCAAAGTACAGCTTGAAAGATTAGAAGGCTTGGGTAAATGGCTAGATGAGAATGGTAAAGCAATCTTTGGCTCACGCTATTGGATACGAGCAGAAGATTTAACTCCAGAACGTATTCGAGTGCGCTACACCACTAATAAAGGAAAATTATATGCAATATTGCTTGATGAGCCAACGTTTGAGAAGGTTACTCTTCCAGGAATAATTTTGCCGAAAAAAGCAAATATTACAATGCTAGGTGTTGGAGGTAAACTGAAGTGGCAGCAGTACAGTCAGAATTTATCCATAACACTACCGCACAAGTCTTTAGTCAAAAAATCACCAGCTTACACATTAGAGATCAGCTGTATGCCTCTATAATCTGATTCAGAAGTTAGAAACATCTTTGATTAACCCGCTTCTGTCAATTCCCGAAGCCAGGGCTTTGAGAGAGATTTGATCTGCTAGGAAGATAAGGTATGAACTCGTTCATAATGTTCACCAAAGCCAGCAATCCTTGCATTAAATTAGGAAAGTTAATTTCGATGTCTAACGAAAAGCTGTTCGACACATAACAAGATGATCGTTAGCGCCGTTGCTGCTTGTCCGATTGCATAATTTGTCCAGTGTTCAGTCAGCACAGTAAAGATGAACGAAAAAAGCGTTATGGCAATGATCAGCCAAGGGGAGATCGCGACTAGTTTTTGCCTCCAAGCAGCTTGCTCACGGAGTCTACTCTGGCTATTGAGAACGGATTGCTGCCAAAACTGAAACGTACTAAGCACTGCGGAAAGATACAACAGCCCTGCATTGACGAACAAAACGTTTTTAAGCTTTGAAGCCGGGTTAGGTTGCTGAAGCGCGATCGCGGCTAAACAGGTTCCTACGGTTATATACAAAAGTGTAAACACAGTAAAGCGACGCATTAGACTTGTCCGAAATATTAACTTAGGAAAAGAAAAATGGTAAAACACTAAGTTGAGTGTCTACTATTTTTCCAAATAAGTTATGGTTTTTGAT
>JAJPJF010000473.1 GCA_021324415.1 Nostocales cyanobacterium Centralia_MAG_434 | reverse complement strand
TTGTTGGTCACTAACCTAAAATTGGGTAAGTTTCTAGCTTCAAATGACAATCACATCCAGCAAGGAGCAATGACATGAAATTTAATTGGCTAATCATAGGCGCTGGGTATTCTGCCTGCGTCATAGCCGAGCGAGTTGCTAACGAACTAGGTCAGAGAGTCTTAATTGTAGAGCAACGGGATCATATTGGTGGTAATGCTTACGACTATTACAACGAGCATGGCATTCTAGTGCATAAATATGGTCCCCATATTTTCCACACCAAATCTAAAAAAGTTTGGGATTATCTCTCCCAATTTACTGAATGGAGACATTACTATCACCATGTGCTCGGAGTCGTAGAAGGTAAAAAAGTTCCTATTCCTTTTAATATCAATTCTCTCTACGCCCTTTTTCCTCCCAAGTATGCAGAAAAGCTGGAAAACTTACTTTTAGAAAACTTTGGCTTTGGTGTCAAAGTTCCCATTCTCAAACTGCGTGAGAGTGCCAGTGGTGACTTAACCTTCCTAGCGGACTACATTTATAACAATGTCTTCCTCCGCTACACCATGAAGCAGTGGGGTGTGAAACCAGAGGAACTAGACAAAGGAGTCACAGGACGCGTTCCTGTCTACATCAGCCGCGATAACCGTTATTTCCAAGACCCCTACCAAGCAATGCCCAAGCTTGGCTATACCGAAATGTTCCGCAAAATGCTGGCTCACCCCAACATCAAAGTCCTGCTAAATACAGATTATCGCGAGATTATCAACGACTTCAAGTTTGACCGGATACTCTGCACCGGGCCAATTGACGCTTTCTTCGATTATATGTACGGTGAATTGCCTTACCGTAGCCTGCGCTTTCACTTCGAGACCTTAGATCAAGAGCGCTATCAAGAAGTGGGTACAGTCAACTACCCCAACGACTACGATATCACCCGCATCACTGAGCAAAAATATTTATCAGGTCAAACCTCACCTAAAACCACGTTGGTGATAGAATATCCCCAAGCGTACGTACCAGGGAAAAATGACCCCTATTACCCTATTCTCAATGAAGAGAACCGCAAACGTCTTGACCTTTACCTCAAAGAAGTCGAAAAACTCAACGGTTCAGTCCTGTTTGCAGGACGACTGGGCGATTACAAGTACTACGACATGGATCAAGCAGTAGTGCGCGCGTTAGGTGTGTTTGAGAAAGAGATAAGTTCATCCGCATTTCAACTACAACATAGCAGCTATTTCCTTTATTCTTGATTTTCCGATGCCAGTTAATCACTAATGCACCGTTATTTAATAACTTGCTCAACGTGCTTTAATAATGGTAGATTGAGCATATCTAGAATCAAGAAAACCAATTTTTTCAGCTTTATAGTATTCATATTTTTCTTAACATTCAATATTTCTATTTTTTTATTTATGGTATGGCTAGACAATTTAAAAGATTAAGCGACTTAGAATGGAAGTTGTTTGAAGATATATTCCCACTCATAGCCGGAAAAAAGAGGGCGGGGGATGCCTCATGTGCCGTTTCGTCATGTAGTTAACACCTTAGTGTACATAACGAATCAGCCCACTAGACCGCGTAAACGAGTTAAAGTTCTTGCTACTCTTTAAGGTTACGATGCGTAAACTTGGTATCAGACCACAATAGCCCAAGCGACAATTCATATCTGGATCAACAGAATTTTATTATTGGGATAGGTTCAAGTTTCATTACATATTTACTGCTAGCAACAGGACACTAACACTCACTTCACTAATAAGATACAGACGTAAAGAGTACTATTGTTACCACGCTTATAATTAGTTTATCAAAGTTTAGATGCGTTTATTCTTATCCAGTAGCTAATATGAAGCATATATTTCAGTTCTCTTGCTAGCCATTCATTGAATAGTATCTCAAGAATCTCTTGACGCTTTTGTGAAGTTAATTGCTCCGGAATAAACTTTTCAACCATTAACAAATGATATCCATGCTCAGTTTTGAATGGACCAATAATTTCGCCAACAGGAGCTTTCAATATAACTGCTGCTAGGTCTAGTTGTAAACTTGCCAGAGAAAGCTGGCCCTCATAACCACACCTATATCTACGTTTTTCATCAATATCATAAAGGTAGGCTGCTTCAAAAAAACTGATTTTTTTCTCTCTAATGTCATAGAAAATTTTTTTAGCAATTTTTTCATAATCCACAACAATTTGATAGAGGATAAATTGGTCAAATATAGAACGATATCGCTCAAAAAAACTTTCTACATCCTGGTCAAATAAGTATCTAGCCACTTTTTGAGCAAGTAGATGAGAGCGAATTCCTGCTTCCAAATCATTCACAGTGATCATTTGCTCTTCTAACCAGGCATTTATATTTAAAGGCTTGTTTAAACGTTTCGTCTTAAGCTTAATTTCTTCTGGAGTGACAAATATACCTCTCTCGCGAGCAGTTTTTTCAATAATTTTTTGATTTAAAATCTTCTGACATATATCTTTGAGTAACATCTCTTGCTTTAAGAAGTTTACAATTTCTTCTAACTGAATAACTATGCCTGAAAAATTAACTATTGCTGAATTATCTAATTGCCAATCATATAAATATGTAAACACATTAAATTCTTCAATGTTATATAATGTAGTTCTGCCTTCTTTTAAAAATCTTGATTGACATGTTGCTGACGTATCAAAATTATTTGTTTTTTTTGTCTTCACATTGATGGATTGTTTATTAACATTACTATGAGAAAAGTAACGTTGAGTGGAGAGCATAAGTTTTAAGTTTATCTGCTTCATCAACCAGTACAGTCCTGCGATGATTACAAATGTAAATAACATGAATATTACAACATTTTTATTGATTAAATCATCGAATAAACGAGTGACTAAAATATCTGTTTGAGTCATCAAATTTCAAGTAGTGAAGCGGTTAAATTGGCCTATGTATAGTTCCAGTGCACACAGAGCATTAATCGTTAACTCAGCCCAAATGATCCAGTGACTGTAATTGTTTAAAACTTTCAAGACTTCAGTAAGAAAAGTTTCCATGGACGCTAGTTCGCTAGTTCCTAATTTTCTTAATGGCAAACAATCCTTCTGTTCAGGAAGCATCCCCAAAATGGAACAAGCAGTGCGAGTATCTGGCTCATGTGATGTATCCAGCGAGCAAGATGTGAGTGCAAAGCACACGCTTCGCGAACGCACTACAAAATAAATCTACCAAATCGGGATGTACTCTCCGTTCAAAGCAACCGTATTTTATTTCAGAAGTGTTAAATGTTAAGTATCAGTTATATAGTCATATTTAGCTATAGTATTTTTGTGAAAAATCCGTATTAAGAAGCTTACCATCTTCCATGTGGATGATTCGATCTGCAATATCTAAAATTCGGTTATCGTGAGTCACCATTAAGACCGAACAGCCCTGTTCTTTAGCCAATTGCTGCATTAATTTGACAACATCACGACCTGTTTTACTGTCTAAAGACGCAGTTGGTTCATCAGCTAAGACCAACTTGGGACGACTTACTAAAGCACGGGCGATCGCCACCCGTTGCTTTTGCCCACCTGAAAGTTCAGACGGATAATAATTTATTCGGTTACCCAATTTAACTGCCTCCAGCATACTCTCAGCTCGGTGACGTGCTTCCCGAGCAGAAATCTGTTTGTGAAGTTCAAGTGACATTTGAACATTCTGCCGTGCCGTTAAAAACTCTAGCAGATTGTGAGCTTGGAAAATATAGCCAATGTGGCGACGTACTTGCACCAGTTTGTCATCACTCGCTCCATAAAGCTCCTTGCCTAAAACATTAAGAGTGCCAGTTTGGACAGACCGTAAACCACCAATCAAAGTTAGCAAAGTGGTTTTACCAGAGCCAGATGGTCCAGTCAAAACAATAATTTCTTCAGATCTTATTTTTAGGTTAATGTCACACAAAACTTGGCTTTGTAATGTTTTATTACCAAAGTAGTAATTAAGGTTCTTTATGTTAACAGAAATTGTTTTTTTCATTAGTTAATTGGATTGGGTAATATAAACTAAAAAACATCAACAGGGTCAGCAGAACGAAGTTTGTTTATAGAAAAAAATCCAGAGAAAAGACACATCAAATTTGCTGACAATAATACTATAATTTGTTTTTCAAAGCTCATAACAACTGGTAAATGAGTAGCATTTTTTGCTACATCGTATAGAGCATAAGAAATAAGTAATCCTGGAATATAACCTAAAATTGCTAACAATAAAGCTTGTTGAAATACAACACCTAATAAATAATTATTTTTAAATCCCATTGCCTTTAAAGTTGCAAATTCAAGCAAGTGATTAGAGATATTAGTATAGAGAATTTGATAAACTACGACTATTCCAACAACAAATGCCATCGTTACCATCAAGCTAAATGTAAAACCAATAGGTGTTCTGACAGCCCAATAATGTTTTTCTAAATCAATAAATCCCTGACGAGTTAGAACTTTAACATCTTCGGGTAAATAGGTTGATAAATCTGCCAAAACTTTTTGAATGTTAGCACCAGGTTTAAGGCTAATTGAACCCGCATCGATATTTCCAGCTTGACGATATTGAAATGTGCGAAGGAACGTTGATTCACTAACAATTAAGTTTCCATCTATTCCAAAAGAAGGTCCTTGGCTAAATAAGCCACCGACTTTAACTCTGTAGCCAGTTGAATCATTATAGTTAAATATTTCCATTTCTACATTTTCTCCTTGCTCAAATTTCTTAGCTATTGGCCCGAATTCAGGACGAGAATTACGGTCGAATAAAACTACATCAGGAAGTTGTAGTATCTTTAAATTTTGCTGAATTTCAGGGTAGTTCAGCGCTGATTCTTCAGGATTAAAACCAACAACATATATTGGAAACTTTCGACCAGTTATAGAGTTTTTAAATTTTGCAAATTCAAGATATAAAGCATTGACTGACTCTACACCATCAATGGCTAACGCCTGATATAAACGAGAACGAGGAAAACTTTGCTGAGAGGTCAAAGATTCGTATTGGGAACTGATTATAAATAAATCTCCCTTGAGATGCTGATTTAGCTGTGTAGCACTTGAATAAAGAGCATCCTGAAAACCTAATTGCATAAAGATAAGAACGACGATAAAAGCAATACCAGCTAAAGCCACCAGAGAGCGAACTTTTTCTCGTGTTAGTTGTAGATAAGCTACGGGTATATTAAGAAGCATGGCAATTTTCATTAGTAAGATGAGCGATATCTGCTGAGCAAGTTAAAGATGAATGAGTGCTTGTACCTGTAAATTGGTTAAATCTGCAACTCGTTGACTATCTGCTAAAGTAAGCTGAATTTTTACCTCAACTATTTTGCGATCTGTATCTGCCTTGGGATTGATATTAAAAATGTTTTGTTTGCTTACTTGCAACCCAATTTCTGTGACTGTTCCCCGTAATTTCCCTGTAAAGGCTTCGCTAGTGATAGTAGCAGATTGACCGATATGTACTTTTTTGATATCTGTTTGGTAAACTTCTGCTACCACATACATTCGTTTTGTTTGACCTATTTCGACAATGCCCTCATTACCAACTATTTCTCCTGGCCAGGTATAAATTTTGAGGACTTGACCGTCTATAGGAGCTCGCATATTGGTTAGCTCTAGTTCCTCCTGGGCTTGTTTAACCGCTGCTATAGCTTTGACAACATCTGCTTGCGCTACCTCCACATCTGTAGGACGGACTTCTGCAATACTGTTGAGAGAGGCTTTGGCTTGACTAAGTTGCTCTTGAGTTGTTTTCAATACTAAGTACTTACTATCCCTTAGAGAGGCTGAAATTGCTCCATTTTCGTATAAGGACTGATAACGCTGGTACTCTAACTGAGCATTGTTCAACTCAGCCCTTATGCGAGCAATTGTCGCTTTTTGAGCATTGATGTCTCCTTGTTTTGCTCCTGCTTTTACCTTAGCCAAATTAGCTTGAGCAACTTTAACTTGTGTGTGAGCCTCTCTTAAAGAGGCAAGATGACTAGCATAAGTGTCAAGAATTGCTACCACTTGCCCCCTACGAACTCTATCTCCTTTTCTGACCAAGAGTTGCCCTACTCGAGCCCCTTGAAGGGCATACGGAGCAGACAGGTGAATCACTTCTCCTTGAGGCTGTATACGTCCTAGAGCACCAATACCAATGATGGCTGGCTGACTCTTTGGAAGATGGGGGGTGAGAGTTTGACTTTGAGAAATAGAGCGAAATTTTGCCAGACTGTTGACAGATGTTGCCCCAACAGCCAAACCGATATTAAGTGCTAAAAATAACGGCCACTTACTAATAAGTTTTATAACTAGTTGCCTTTCTTTGTGCTTTGTAGTCAACATTTTTTGTAATACAAACATAGTTTTACTTACTAAAATGCACATTTTAGAACTCTGATACAGCAAGGGTTTTAGAGATTCAAAAAAATGTGCATTTTTCACATGTTAATAGTGCTAGTGAAAAGCTTATATCATACACCAGGAATTTGTTGCGAAAATCGAAGACGCAAAAGCTTATTCTTTGGTAAGGTGATCTCCTCCCACCAGCCCTATAACCAGGAAAATGCAAGATGTCAGTAGCTACTTGTCGAGAGAATATTTCATGATAATTCTGATTGTTTTATCTTGTTTGAGAGAAAAACTTGCTTCCTTAAACTTCGGAGTACCTGTTTGCACTGATACATTTGGATTGTTGGAAATACCAAAACCTTCTTGAGGAATACCTAACAAGTCTTTGTGGAGCTTGTGGTCTCCATATTCATCATGTAGGACAGCAACAGCATAAGTTCCAGGTTTCAAACCATAGAAACGCTTGGTAACAGAACTTTCCGTTATCTGAGTGCAAGCAGCTTGTACCTCACTTGTATCATCAAGAGGAAATCCTTGTTGACTCGAGTAAATTCTCATACAAACTTGACCGTTGCGGTTACGCAGTCCATTTACTATCACAGTAAGTGTTTTAGTGGTTTCTGCACTCACTGTTTGAGCAAAGCTTAAGTTTGCAAAAGTAGCAAATAAAAAGGTAACAACTTTTAAGGATTTTTTTTTCATGACACAAGTTATTCAAAAGCAGAAAGTATATCGGTAATTCTCACCAACATGACATTGTTCTTAAAATCACTTGTTTGTATCTTGCAATGTTTTTTCATCTAGCTTCTCTTTGAGAGCAGCAAAATGTCTTCCACCTAATTCGATTTGCCCTTCTATACACCCAGTCTGCAATCTTTCTACTAAATATTCCCAATCATTGGCTATGACATTTGTGCCATGATCTGGTTCAATCAAACTAACTAGGTCTATATTTTTCAACTGTTTCTCTGCCAAGCTAGAAATGCCCATAAAGTTGAACACTCCTGATTCACGAGTACCACAAGGTACTGAAGGATTGTTGACTCCAACACAGTATTCATTTGGTTTAAACCACTCAAAGGCTGGGTACCCGTGGAAATGGATAATTGGTGCTCCATTTCTGATTAGTTCTGGTGTATACAAAGCAGCAGCAAGGGTTATAGCCAGCATTACGTAGATATCATAAGAAGGTTTGATATCTGTAATTTTATGGTCAATTCCCTCTGGTATTTGGAGAAATAACTTTGATGTCAAACCAATTCTGATAATGTCACTTTCAAGACTTAAGTTTGTTTTATTACAACCAGAACGAGAACTGACAATCCAGATATCAGGTATCTGTTTAAATCTATATTCTGAGCCTATTATAGTTTTGACATACCGTCTACCTATGCCATTTTGACGAACTTCATCAGCACTAAACTTCTCAACAGGATAAAGGCTGTTCCACTCCTGCTCAGTAATTTCTAGCTTGCCAATGTATTGTGGAGCTTCAGCATAGGCAACAAAGCCATAAGAGACACCTGTTCTCCCATTCACAATTATATTAACAATGTCTTGATGAGATTTTCTTTTAACAACTTCACTCAGCTTTGAACCAGAAGGAAATAAACCTGTTTGAGCAAGTCTATGACTCACTTCCACTAAGTTTTGTGCATAAATAGATTGATTTGGTTTGTATTTTTCCAACTCGAATCGGTTTAAGTGTAAGGGAAGTATGGGAACATATATTTTTGGAATTAGTGAATTTAATACAAAACTTTCGCTCTCGTCTTTAGAATAAATAGAATCGGCAAGATTCATATTCAAAATAGAAATTTTTTCGTTAGATACTCCAATGACTATCTGTGAAAATGTTCTAGTCAATGTGTTTAAACCAATCTTAATTTTACTCTGGTAAGGTAGATTAAAATTGCTTAGTTCTTTATCTATATTAGTGAGCATAATTACCTGAGTATTTGTAGGATCTTCAATGTATTTAGCTACATGATCCTCAGCCCAGCTGCTTAACTTAGCAATTCTTGGTATCGACATTTGTTGATGCTTCAATAAAAAAAAGCAATACATTTGATACATGTTTTCTGCTATATAAATAGCCAGCTTATTTACTGGTGAATAATCTCTTTCTACATCAATTACTGCATTAACTTCAGATCTAACCACTCTTGTTTTTATGGTTTTCTTCGACTTAAATATAGGAAAATTTATTTCATAGCAAAATGGAACTATAGCTTGCTCCCAAGGAACAATTGTCACACCATAGCTTTGTAGTTTCATTTCTAAGTCTTCTCTAAATTTAATAATTGCTTCATTTTTGTATCCATTAGGCAAAGGTTTGAATGTAACTGTTAGCTTGCGAGCCATAGCTTTAGGATCGATAATTAGTGACTCACACTCCTTATGAGATTGCTGATCAAAACAGCCAATTAAACGACCTATTGTTTGCAGACTTACTCCCTGATTCAAAGACACATAAGTATTTCTAGTAAACACATCTATTTGATTTAGAAGCGTTAGCAACTCTTCCTTACGTGTTACCAATTCAGTGTGCAGTTCTGGTGTCAGTACTCCCTTGGGAGAACGAATATTTAATTTGTTGTTATCTGCCCAAAATTGAACACCTTTTTGGGTAAGATTAGCAAAAAGTTCTTGTGTATTCATAGTTTCAAAATCTCCAAATTGTTGTTGTAAAGTTGTCCTATAACTTAGGCAAAAATAGTTTTGCTTTGACACTATTTCTCTTGAATTATTCTGTGAGTGACAATTTTCAAATCTAGACTAGAGTGTGTTTTAACACTTAGTCATAAATGATAATAATTCGAGAATAGTTGTGTGATGTACTCATAATTTTAGAAGCTTTAAAACTTTGTTCTGTCAAGTCACTTATTCAAAAGTTACTTGACACACTCACAGTTCTAAGCTTTCTGACTCCAAATCTTCAGATTCTTTAGCTAAGCGCTGGGCAAGTAATTCAATAGTTGGGTAATTCCATAGGAGAATGGGAGACAGCTTAAATCCGAAAAATCTTTCTGCTTTACTAGCAAGAAGCATAGCCTGCATTGAATCTAGACCGTAGCTATCGAAAGGCTCTCGGATATCTATATCGTCGGGTTCAACTCCTAGCTGTTCGGCAAGATGAGAAACCATCCAGGCTTGAATATCTTCTGCGGTATAAGACTGTCTAACAGTTGTATTTGAAATAGACTGGTTCATCTGCACACCTCTAATGCATTTTTTTGTAACCACTCAGCAGTCCGAGCCATACCCTCATCAAAATTAATTCGTGGTTCATAGCCTAGGACACGTCGTGCCTTTTCAATGGAGTAGGCATGGGTTCGGGTAATAAAATCAACCGATTCGGGCAACAAATCAGCCTTTTTACCTTGTCGCCGGATTGCAGTTTTCACTAACAGGGCTGGCATGGAAATAACGGGTTTTGGAAAACCACCAATTTCGGCCAGTCGCGTGCAATATTCCTTCCAGGTGGTTTGACGGCCATCGGTAATATTAAAAGCTTCACCGTACGCCTCTTTTTCCACAGCAAGAAACATAGCGTCTATGAGATTGTCTAAGTAGACATAGTTGATAAGTCCGCGTCCTCCATCAGCAAGGACAAACTTTTTCTTTTGCATGTATTGCAATGGACGAACTACCCAAACATCACTTCCCGGACCGTACACATCACCAGCTCGAATTACGATAACTCCGAAATCTGTTGGATTGTTAAACTTTAAAACTTCAATTTCGCTTTCTATTTTCGTTTGACAGCAAGCATTGTTCTCGCCGCGTAAAGGTCCCTCCTCAGTAACATAGTTCGGAAAACAGAAGCCATAAACCATAACAGTGGAGAGATGGACGAAGGCTCTGACACCCGCCTTTTTAGCAGCCTTGGCTGTATTGACTGCTCCGCCCACATTCACACTGCGAAATAAATCCATAGAACCGCCCGCCTCAATAACAGATACTGTATGAAAAACAATATCTGCGCCATTGCAGGCTTTTTCCAATATCTCCTTGTTGCTGATGCTGCCCACAAACACCTGTGCTCCAAGCTCTTGCGCTTTCTTTGCTTTATCCTGTGAGCTTTCGAGTCCGTGCACCTTTATTCCCCGTTGAATCGCCATCTCTGCGGCCCGCAGTCCGATAAAATCACCAATTCCCGTTATTAAGAGAGTTTTGTTTTTCAGGTTCATTAAGGTAATCCTCTGAATTTTAGTTTTTTACCACTGCAAAAGAATCAATTCTTGAGAAAAGCCGGGTCCCATAGCCATTAGCAAGTCATAGGTTCCTCTTGGCGGTGGCTCTTTGGTCATGGTTTCATTCAGCATGTGCAGCACTGTTGCCGATAAAAAATTACCAGCCTGCGCTAAGGTTTCACGACTGAGCTTGAGCGCCTGAGCATCAAGACCCAACTCTTCTTCTACTGCATCAAGTACCTTCGGTCCATCAGGATGCACAATCCAACGAGAGATTTTATCAACCGATAGATTATGAGCTTCCAGTAGTGAGTCTATCGCCTGTCGCAAGCCAGCTTTCACATAATCACCCACTTGAAGTCTAATAATACTTCGGAAGCCAGTATCTACAAGCTCCATTCCCATAAGATGTACAGTATTAGGCAACCAGCTTGCGCGAGTATCTATCACCTGAGGTAGCCCAGGTTGAGCTAGAGGATGGTCACGCCCGACCATTAAAACCCCTGCTGACCCATCTCCAAACAAAGCCGCTGCAACAATGGTAGAAATAATATCACTGTAGACAGACGGGTCTTCTGGCAAGCCATTAATCATAGATTGCAGATCCAATTGCAGGGAGCCTTGCCACAAGGCTGAGGCTAGCTCAACAGACAACAGAATGGCTGCTTCCTGAGGGTGTCCTTCCAGATAATCTGCAACTCGCGCCACGCCTGCTGCTCCACCTAAGCAGCCAAGTCCAAAGATTGGACATCTTTTTAGACTGGGAGAGAATGGAATCCTGTTCATCAACCGGGCATCGATTGATGGAACTGCTGCGGTGAGAGTTACACAAGTGAGTTGTGATATCTCCTTGGGGTCAAGCTTAGTCTTCTCTAGCAACTTCAGTACGTTTTTTTCACATAAGCTGATGGAAGCCTCTATAGCTGCACGGGCAGTTGCCGCAGGTCCAGGTATGTCATAGAAGGAGTCTAGTGGTAATGTAAAGTAACGCCCTTTGACGAAAACACTGGTGAAAAAGCGGTCAATAATATCCAATTCAAAATCTAGATCCATCGCCAGACAGAATTTCTTCAAGGCTGTAGCTAGTACTTCCTGAGAGTAATATTGAGAGGGAAAGCTACTGGAAGTGGCAACAATATAAGTCATGATGATTTCTAACCTACTTAATGACTTAACAGTTATTAGTTAACTGATTTAAGTATTAATTGATGCATCTTTTGAGCTATTGCCTGTAACAGCTGCTGATGGTTGCTGTGCAAGAAGAAATGGTCACCAGAAAACATTTGCAGTGTAAATTCACTCTTTGTCTGGTCGCACCAAGCGCTAAGTTGCTCAAGGCTAACTTTACTATCCTGTGTACCGCCAAAAGCAGAGATTGGACAGCTAAGTTGCTCTTGTGTAGCATAAAAGTACGTCTCTACAATTGCCAAGTCTAAACGTAATGTCTGGATAAATAGCTCCATCAGCTTGGGGTCTTGTAAAACCTTTTGGGGAATACCATTGAGGCGACGCAATTCTTCTGTGAACTTAGGTTCAGGTAGTTGATGGAGCGGGATATCATAATCTGGTATCTGCGGCGCACGGCTTGCAGAAACAAATAGATGAACTGGGCAAGACCAATTCTGTCGGCG
>JAJPJF010000329.1 GCA_021324415.1 Nostocales cyanobacterium Centralia_MAG_434 | reverse complement strand
ACGTAGAACTCTACTGTGCTACGTGTGAAAGAGTAATAATCGCTGTTTAATATAGCACTTTGTCTAGCAATTTCGTAAAATAGAAATCTCCCTAAGGGAGGTTAGGGAGACTAAGGTGATTAGGGTGATGGAAAAAAACATCATCAATCTATTAACAGCTTAAAAAGCTAATTTATAAGCTGTTATCGAATTGACCTAAAAAGTCATAAAAGTTATAAAAACACTTAGCCTTCAGGGAAAACTAAGTGTGTACTGCAATTATTCATTTAGGTAAGAATATTTTAACAGTTAACAAGGGTGTTATTTTTATTGTGTTTGCTTAATCGATAGGGTTAATTTTCAATTGAGAAACTAAAATGAATTGCTACTGTATATAAAAATCACTAAGTGAAAACCGCTTAGAAAAGACATTCCTCTAAGCGGTTTTTAGTATGACTGGGTTTCGTTGCTATCTCTTTGTTATTTAATTATACACATTGCCACTGTATTTAGTGGAGTATTAGCAGTAGTAGATTTGTTCTATAATTTACTGAGGAAATTATTGGGCTTGCTTAATCGCTTCAATATCTCTAACTTCTATATCTGAATCATAATTGCTAAACGCAAAGCTACGGCTTGAGGGTGTGTCGCTATGTCCCATCACTTCAATAAGTACCTGTGCTAGCTTGCGGTTAGAGTCGGCATAGAACACAGGATAAACAACTTGGCCATAAATCTGTCTGAATAGATGGGACTTTCGACGGTCCTTAACCTTTCCCTTTTCATCGGTATATTCCCAGTTATCACCCTCATCTAGAACAATGTAATTTGTGCATACCTTTTCAGCCATCTGTGAAAGATACTTGCTGAAATTATCATGAGCTTTTTTAGCTGCTTTTTGTATGTTTTCAAGGGTGTTGTCATCTGGGATAATTCGCTTGTTGTTGGCCTCTAACCACTTCATCGCTTCAACGAGCGCATAAGCAGTGTGACCGATTACAGGAATTTCATAAGCGTCTACACCCTCATCGGCATGGCGTTTAAGCTGTCCAGAGAATATTAAGTGTGAGTCAGTGTCAGTTGGTTCAAATTTGGCAGAAGACATAACTTCACTTTGCCTTCTGCCAGTGAGTACCATAATGGCTATAGCTACCTCACGCCATCTTGCTGGCGACTCGGGCAGATTAACAACCTGACTTTTTGCCCAATCAAATAGAGGTAAAACCTTAATACCTATTGTGTTGTTTTGGCGCGTCTTGATAGCAACGTTAGATTGTGCAGTCTTTTCTTTACGTTCGACTTGGAAAGCAGCCTGCACGCTACGATAAAAGCCTTTAAACTCAGCTAGTAATCTATCATCAGGAAACTCAGAGGAGTGTTGTTTTACAAGGTTTTCGATCTGTTTCAATACCTGAGATTTCCAATTGCTTATCGTGTTATTGCTGGCCTTACCAGATGGACTCCTATCATCAACTGTGGCTAGAAGCTCCTCCCTAAATGGGGCTACCAGTGTAAAAAACTCAGGTGAAAAAGCAACATTTTCACGTAAGCAGTTGATCGTGTAGCTGTGCAGTCCCTTGTAATATTTCTCAGCTAGTTTGTTGACATCTTCCTCATAAAGAGTAGGGTTGATACCTTCGCCCTCATCATCTGTTTCCTGCGCCTTAACAGTCTTGGCTATTCTGGCATCAGAGCAGGCGTCATAAATAGCTTTTGCTAATTCCTCTTTACGAGCCGTGTTTACAATGATGGTCTTTCCATCTCTATTAATTTTAGATATTCCTACTTTGTATGCTATCGCTCTTAAATCAATAGTCTTAAAATCTTTGCCTAGCAAGGTTTCTAGTGAGTAATCAGCGTATTGCTTGCGAGCTTCTGTTATGGGGTCGATAGTCATCATTAGGTGCTCCTGTTTTGGTATACCCCAATAATAAACCCCATTACTAATAATATGCAACTATTAAATCATTTAATTTAATTATGGGGTGTACCCCATTTAAGATAATGGGGTTATTGTTGGTTCTCTCTTCTAACTGCTTTCTCAGCTTTGATTTTGCTAAGAATTTTAAGCCCTTCAGCCTTGTCTTCCTTGCGAACCTTAAAGTATTTCGGCGGTTTATCAGTGGGAGGAGCTATTAAGGAATCAAATCCAAATACATCCCTACCAGGCAAAAACCTTGCTTTGATCTCCACAAAGGAAGCATGGCCTTGTTGTTCTTTTGGGGCTTTGGGGTTGAATCTAAAGGGCCTAACTGGGGCATCTCTCCACAGCACAGGCACATGAGAGGCCTTCATAAACATCATTCTGGATAGTGATGAGGTATCCTCTCGCTTGATGTACTCTAAGCGGTCAGGACTAAAATTCCTCAGTACAGTAATACAGGGCGTTTGGCAGACAGGAATAAACTGCCAAAGCCCACAAAGCTTGAATTGAAAGTCTTCAAGTGCTGAAGCAATACCCTCATTCAATATGCCTTTATCAAAAGCTACTACTTGAAAACCAACTTGATGCAACTGCTCTTT
>JAJPJF010000499.1 GCA_021324415.1 Nostocales cyanobacterium Centralia_MAG_434 | reverse complement strand
TGCGTTCTGCTAACCATTGAATGTAATGGCGATAAGGTATAACTGAGGAAAGGTCGTGCTGTATACCCCTGACATGCGACTGATAAATCTCCAGCACTTCTTTAAAAATGACGGAAATAGACCAACCATCAAGCAGTAAATGGTGATGACTCCAAACCCATTGCCAGGAAATGTCATCCAAACGGATGATGGCAAAACGCATCAATGGTGCATCATCAAGCTGGAAACCCCGTTGGCGATCTGCGGCTAAATATTGCTGTAATTGCAACTCTTGTTGTACAGGTGATAAGTGACTCCAATCCTCTTGCTGGAGGGCAAATTTAACAGAACTGCTGACAACTTGAATGAGCAGTTCTTGGTGTTCCCAAACAAAGGAAGTGCGGAGAATTGGATGCCTATCTACAACACTTTGCCAAGCAATGGTAAAAGCTGAGATATCTAATTCACCTGTTATTTTACCAGTGACTTGTTCAAAATAAACCCCATCATCTGGTGAATACAGGGTGTGGAAGAGCATTCCTTCCTGCAAGGGGGAAAGTGGATAAATGTCTGTCAAATGCGGATATTTTGCTTGTAGCAGCAAAAGAGAAGATGGATTGAGATGGACTAACGGAAAATCTGAGGGGGTGTATTCTCCTACACCTGGCTGGGTACAGTGTGTCAAAATTTGCAGTAAATTTTGGCGAAAGTCACTCATCCAGTTGGCAATTGTCTCTTCCCGATGCAAGTTGGTGCTATACAACCAATCAATTCGCAACTCTTTTTCAACAACAATACCAATGATATCGATCAGGTGCGATCGCAAACCATTGGGATCGTGTGAGGGTTGGGTATCTTCATTCAACAGGGTAAAAAACTTATCATTCCCGGTCTCGTTACGGACTTGACCCAGATAATTAAAGCTGATGTCAGCAGGAGAGGGAACAGCCATTTCGTTGGTTGCACTGTCAGCTTGGAGATATCGCAAAAGTCCGTAACCCAAACCACGCCGAGGGACAGCACGAATTTGTTCTTTCACGCTTGGGATCAAAGTTTGTTCTTCAGTACCGGAACTCAGGTCGAGACGCAAAGGATACAGCGTTGTAAACCAGCCAAGAGTGCGGGTAATATCCAAATCACTTGACAATTCTTCCCTGCCATGACCTTCCATGATAATTTGGATTTTACGATCTTTGGTGATGTTACTGAAGGTTTTGGCAATAGCCGCTAGTAACAACTCTTGGGGTTGGGTGTGATAAGCAGTGTTTGCTTTGGTCAGCAAGGCGCTGGTTTCTGCTTCAGTTAAGCACAGTGAAATAGTTTTGACCGAAGACTCGAAGTTTTGTGTCTCAGCTTGGGGAAAATCCAGTGGTAATTGAGAAGTTGGTTCGTCAAGAAGATTTAGCCAAAACTGTTTTTCTGCCTGAATGACTGAAGAGTTGGCAAAGGATTGGAGAAATTCACTCCAATGCTTGAAAGATGAGGAAGGTGGTGAGAGGAGAACGGGTTTACCTGCACTGATGTAACTCATTGCACCTGCTATATCTTCAAGTAGAATCCGCCAGGAGACGCCATCAATAATCAAGTGATGGAAAACGATGAAAAGTTTATCTGGATGCTTGCCTTTAAATAGTGCTGCACGGGCAAGAGGACCATGATTCAAGTCAAGCGATCGCTGCAAACTCTCACAGGTTTCTTTAATAACAGCATCCTGTTGTGCCTCGTCTACAAGTGTCAAGTCAACAACTTCAAAACCAAAAGCAGCCTCGTCCTCAGTATAAAACTGACGCCAAACGCCTTCTTCTTGGTAAAACCGTAGCCTAAAAATATCATGATGTGTGGCAACGGCGTTGATCGCTTGGGCAATAATCTGTGGGTCAAAGGATTTATTAACCTGTAAAAAGACTGCTTGATTCCAATGATTGGGGTTGGGAAGATTCAGTTCAAAAAACCATTGCTGAATTGGACTAAGAGGTGCTTCACCAACGGCTTTTTCCCCAACAGCCACTTCTAAGTGCAACTGTTTGGCGACAGCAGCAAGTTCTTTGACTGTTTGTTGTCTAAAAATATCCTTTGGGGTTAACACCCAGCCTTGACGACGGATATCTGTGACAACCTTAATAGCAAGGATGGAATCACCCCCAAGTTCAAAGAAATTATCTTCTACACCAACAGCATCAATACCCAACACTGTCTCCCACACCTGACAAATCACCTTTTGGGCGGGTGTTTGTGGTAGGTGCACTATGCGTTTCGTATCAGAACTGTTCCAATCGGGAGAGGGTAATGCTTTTCTATTGATCTTACCTTGAGCGGTAAGCGGCATAACATCTAAAACAACAAACGCTGCGGGAATCATATATTCAGGCAACCGCTGTTTAAGTACAGTCCTTAAATAACTGCGCTCTAATAGCTTGTCATTAGCAACAATATAAGCCACAAGACGTTTGTCTGTATCGGTTTCAGAATGGGTGATCACCAAAGCTTCTGAGACTTCTGGAATAGCAACCAAAGCCGATTCAATCTCACCTAGTTCAATGCGAAAACCACGCACTTTAACTTGGTGATCGCTACGTCCTAGATACTCGATATCATCCTGAGATAAACGTCGGGCAATATCGCCAGTCCGATAAAGTCTTGCACCTGGTTTGTTGCTAAACGGGTCAGGAATGAAACGTTGGGCTGTCAAATCTGGACGGTTAAGGTAGCCTCTAGAAACACCCATACCACCAATGTAGATTTCACCGGGAACACCAAAAGGAGTTGGTTGAAGTTCTTCATCTAAAATATGGAGAGATAAATCTGGGATGGGTACGCCAATGACACTTCCCCGATTTTGCTCAATATCCGCAAGTGTAATGGGGCGATAAGTGACATGTACGGTGGTTTCTGTGATACCGTACATATTAATGAGACGAGGACATTGGTCACCGTAGCGTTCAAACCAAGGGCGCAAGCTTTGCAATTCTAGGGCTTCTCCACCAAAAATAACCGCCCGTAAGGCTAGCTTCTCCTCGGCTTCTTGGTCAGCACGAATCAGTTGGCGAAAAGCAGAAGGGGTTTGATTGAGAACCGTTACACCTTCAAACTGTAACAGATCGCGAAATCCAGCCGGGGAACGACTCTCCAAATAAGGAACTACCACCAACTTACCACCATAAAGTAAGGCTCCCCAAATTTCCCAGACAGAAAAATCAAAAGCAAAGGAGTGGAAAAGTGTCCACACATCGTTTTCGTTAAAACCAAACCAAGATTCTGTACTCCGCATTAACCGAGTGACATTGCCGTGAGTGACGACGCAACCCTTGGGTTTTCCCGTTGAACCACTGGTGTATATAATGTATGCGCCTTGAGAGGGAAGTATGTTTTCTGCGAACGAACCAGTACCTAGTTCATCTAAAGCCGACTCAATCACCTCTAGCGTTATGACTTGCCGATCTGTCGTGGGAACAGAAAAGAGCAAAGCTGCTTCTGTCAACAGCAGAGAAATACCACTATCTTCCAAAATAAAACTTAGCCGTTCGGCAGGATAAGCCGGGTCAAGGGGCACATAAGTTCCACCTGCTTTGAGAACCGCGAGCAGTGATACAATTAAGGCTTCACTCCGTTCTAGGAAAATACCTACACGCACCTCCGCACCGACACCCTGTTGACGCAGAAAATATGCCAAGCGGCTTGAGCGTTGATCTAGTTCTTGATAAGTTAATTTTTGATCTTGGAATTTAACTGCAATTCTGTCAGGATAAGTCTCAGCAGCTTTAACAAATAACTCCACTATGTTTGTTGCTTCATGATTGCTAGGTGCTGACACTGCTCCTATTTTCAGAAGTTCCTGGCGATCGCTTTGGTCTAATAAAGGAAGGGCGTTGATCCAAACATCCGGGTGAGTGGCTGCGGCACTTAGCAGTTGACAATAATGCTTTAATATGCGTTGTGCTGACTCTGGTGCAAACAAGTCAGTATTATATTCTAGTGTTGCTAACCAGCCATTGGTGGAAGGCTCAAGGATGAGAGTTAAGTCAAATTTAGCACCACCGTTATCAAGATATATAGGATTTACCGTCAGTCCAGCTAACTGAATATAATTGAAAGGTGCGTTTTGAACTGCAAATAATGTTTGAAAAATAGGAGATCGGCTGGGGTCACGTTTGACTTCAACTATGTCCACCAGTGCTTCAAAAGGGACATCTTGATGAGTGTATGCATCTAGACAAGTTTGGCGAATACGCCGCAGCAACTGGCGTAAGGAAGGATTTCCCGAAAGGTCGCCACGGAGTGGTAATGTATTGACAAAGAAACCAATCAGACTTTCCAGTTCGCTTTGTCTACGGTTAGCAATGGGGCTACCAACAGTAATATCAGTTTGACTAGAATAACGAAATAGCAGAACTTGAAAAACAGCCAATGCAACCATGAAAAAAGTAGCATCCTCTGCTCTTGCCAGTTCTTCTAGGGAACGATAAAGCTCATTTGGTAATTGTGCCCGTACCATCGCCCCATTGAAAGTTTGTTGTCTGGGGCGGGAGTGGTCTAAAGGTAAATCCAAAGCAGGTGGTAAATCTGCGAGTGTCGTTTCCCAATAGGCAAGTTGGTTTTTAATTGCAGCTTCCTGTAACCAATTTTCCTGCCATTCAGCATAATCCCCATATTGTATTGGCAATTCCGGTAAAGAAATTTCATGACCTTGAACATATGCATTGTACAACTGGCAAAGTTCCTGAAAAAAGACCCCCAAAGACCAACCATCACTTATGATGTGATGCATATTCACAAACAGAATCTGCTCTTGTGGTTGTACTTGATACAGAATTGCTCGAATCAAGGGACCTGTGACCAGATTAAACGGTATCCTAGACTCTGCAGCTAACTCATCTTCCGACTCTAGAATTTTTGACTCTAAAGTAAACTTAACTTCCGAATGTACAAGTTGAATTGGTTCGCCATTTTCCACTGCAAATGTCGTCCGGAGAACTTCATGGCGAGCTATGATTGTTTGAAAAACCTTCTCTAAAGCCTGTTGATTCAAATCGCCACACAAACATAATGCAATAGGGATATTATATGCATTGTTACCAGGATTGATAATTTCTTGATACCAAAGTCGCTTTTG
>JAJPJF010000494.1 GCA_021324415.1 Nostocales cyanobacterium Centralia_MAG_434 | reverse complement strand
TGTTGTGCTTAAACTGCAACACTCAGCACGACAGAGATGAGAACGCATCCCAAAATATAAAAATGGTCGGCATGGGGCATCGGCACGACCTTAAACGGACGGGGAGCGACCATAAGACTACTTCGGTAGCTAGTTGCTGTGAGCCGTCAAGAATCACCGCACCTTCAGGTCGGTGAGTATGTCAAAGAGAGTAACTCCGAAGTTTTGTGCGTCCAAGATATTCATCACAGCTATTGGAGGAAGCCTCTACTCAGACTTCTCTTTGCTTATAGGCACCGACTAAGTACCTTCAAAGGTCTACAAACGTTTACCTTCCAATTAAATACCGTAACCCAAGGAGTAATAAAAAGATGCCATACAACTTTTTCATGGTCTCACTGCTAATAAATGGCTGATTTGCAAATAGTGCCCCAAATAAGTTACCAATGATGAGCCCAACTGCAATAATCAGTGCATATTTGATGTTAAGATTTCCGTTGCGATAGTAAACTATCGCGGCCAAGATTCCAATCGGCAAAATTTGAGCTGCAACAGAAGTACCGGTGGCAAACTTCTGATCCAGACTTAGTATAAGCACCATTGCGGGAACCATAATTGCACCACCACCGATACCAAACATGCCCCCGGCAACACCAGCAACTAGACCAATGATTAATAGTTGGATGAGTATATTAGACATAACAATGAGTAGTCACTGGCTAATTATAAACTGAATTTATTTGAGAGAATAGACTTTGGTAGCATTCCATGAACCCCTTTTTGAGGACTGTTAACCACTTGAGTAATGCGAAAATTTACGGCTAAACTACACAATACATAAGCATCTTCCAAAGACAAGTTGGTAAAGCTCTCCAGAAGCTCAATCATGTTTTTTAAAGCAATTTCTAAAGCTTCATCTAGGGTTTCACCAAATCCCATTGTGATGATATCGGTGGGAGTTTCAGCAATGGGCATTGTTAATTGCAAATCTTTACGAAGTTTTAGGTGAATAGTACCATTCATGGAAGTCTCTATTGCAGTGACATTAACCTCACCATCTCCCTGTGCTGAATGTCCATCACCAATAGAGAATAAAGCTCCTGGAACAAAAACAGGCAAAAATATCCTAGAACCTGACCCCAATTCTCGGTTGTCAATATTACCACCATAGTAACCAGGAGGTATTGAACTGCGTGATCTTTGTGGAGTGGCAACCCCGAGAATACCAAAGAAGGGTTTGAGAGGAATTTTGATACCACTACCGATAGGAAACTCAGCAATGTTATCGTCTAAATCTAGGGGAATGAATCTTAGAGCAGGCTGATGAAATTGTTGTGATAAGGCTCCCCAGCCTGGACGAATGGCATTGAAACCAACAGGCAACCTGGGTTTGATATCTACTAATTCTACTTCTAAAACATCTCCTGGTTTTGCTTCTCGCACATAAATTGGTCCCGTCAGTAAATGTGGTCCCTCAGCAACTTTCTGTTCTTTTGGAAGATTTTGACAGATCTCAAGAAGTTCTGGCGTCAGAAACTCTGGTGGTGCTTGATCGTAAACATAGTAACCAGTGTAAGTTTCTATATCTACTGTGTCACCAGACTCAACAGTCAGTACTGGTTGTAGGAGATCGGAGAATCCACCCAGATGTACTGTTTCCTTGGTAGCTTTGAGAATATGATGAGCCATTGCTTTCAAAAATGCCTTGTAAGATCATTGTGCATGGTCAGCTGCACTTAGCAGAGATTTGTACAAACAAATTGAATCACCTCTGCCAGACCTTCTTTTGTTTTCAGATTTGTGAAAACAAAAGGTTTATTGCCACGCATTTTTTGTGCATCTTTTGCCATCACATCTAAATCTGCACCAACAAAGGGTGCAAGGTCAGTTTTATTAATCACTAATAAGTCAGATTTGGTAATTCCAGGTCCACCTTTACGGGGGATTTTATCACCAGCAGCAACATCAATAACGTAAATTGTTAAATCTACTAATTCTGGACTAAAGGTTGCAGCTAAATTATCACCTCCACTTTCTAGAAAAACCAAATCCAACTCTGGAAAACGCATCTCAAGCTGTTCAATCGCTGCTAAATTCATAGAGGCATCTTCCCGAATAGCAGTGTGAGGACAACCACCAGTTTCTACACCCAAAATGCGATCGCTTGCCAAAGCCTGAGAACGCACTAAAAACTGTGCATCTTCCTGCGTATAAATATCATTCGTCACCACTGCAATATGATATTGTTCACGCATTCCCTTACATAAAGCATCAACTAAAGCAGTTTTACCTGACCCTACAGGACCAGCAATACCTACGCGAAAAGGATTCATAATTGATACATCATCAATAGATCAATAGTCAGAAATTATTATTCTCTCTCATCTTTAACTCTGAAACAATCTTGTGTACAGTGTTTCATGGTTCATACTTGCCAAAGACAAACCCCAACTACAACAACTGAGATCGTCATCTTCCAATGTGAGAATTTTCTCAACCGTACTACTGAGTAATGGCTGTAACAAAAGTAATAACTGCTGTCCTGCTGTTTGTCCTAAAGGAATGAGTTTCACTCCCACAGTCATCAAATGACTTGCCCAGCTATGCAAATATCCCAGTGATGCAGCTTTTATATTAATATCCCAATGGGCAACAGCAATGCCAAAAGCGATCGCATAATTACAAGGACTACCCACAGCACCCGCTATCGGCTTCAGTTGTGGCTGTAATTCTGTCAGCAGTCGGATCAGCGATCGCCCCATTTGCCAGCTAGAGGCGCGTAATTCTTCAGTCTCCCTAGCAGCCGATAACCATGCATTCCAATAACATAGAGCTTTAAAATCACCTATTTTTGTAGATCGATAAGCTCGTACCATCACAGCGGCTTCTACCCGAATTGCTCCATAACATAGCTCTGACTCCAACCAGTGCTGTAAGCTAGTCTGATCATTAATTGTGCCATTTTCAATCAATGTTTCCAATCCTTCCGAATAGCTATATGCTCCCACAGGTAATGCTGGGCTAGCTAGCTGTAAAAGACACAAAAGATGACTATCAGTGAGTGTGATGATGTCCATAAGCACCAGTTTCTGGTTGAAAGGGCAATATTTCCTCTTTGACTTGTAGCCCCATCTGTGACAGCATAGTGTGTAGAATTGGGTCGCTTGATAACCGTAAATACCTGAGTGCAATTTCTAAAGGTACATGACGATTCCCCAAATGGTAAGCTGCTCGTATCAAAGAGAGCGGTGTTTGGGCAGTTACTGTTAATACTGGTTCTGGTTTAGCAGTGATTCTGACTAAATGACTGTTTGTTTCGTCTTGCAAAATATCCCCATCCCGTAACACTGTTCCTCTGGGTAAACGCAAAAACACCACTCGCCCATCTTCTGTCTCAAAGCGATGACGACTGCGAGTTCGTTCTTCTGCCGTCAGAGCCAGAGTTAGGTTGACTGTTGTGTCAGGATTTGGTGGTTTAAGTTGTGTGAACGTCAACATAAATCATGATACCGAAGTATCTATTACTGGGTAGAACCCCATACTCTGAGTTGTCAAGGTGCAGCATACAGGAAACAGTTAGCTATTAATTTTGTTTAACCTGTACAAATGAAGTTTAACATAGTTACGGTAATCTGTCGTAATTATGGTAAGAAAACACAGAGTCGAAACTAGACTTAATGATAGAGAGTTAGGACTTTTAAAAGAGTTTGCTGACTCGTTGGACATACCGATGTCTGAAGCGTTGAGAACCTTAGTCCAAAGTTTGGCGATTCGTCGCCCACCCCACTCTCTCAACGAGTGATAGTCGTTATCGGTCGGAGGTGGGACTCCTCAGTGCCCGGTCATTCATCCCAACACTTCCAGTTCGTAGTAAGTGTGGGGCTTCTGCCCGAGTTAGCTAAAATGCCGTTGACTGTCAACAACCAAATGTTAACAGTCAACAAGCATGTCAGAGTATTTATGAGATTTAAACGAGCATTGGCTTATTTGTTCAATGCAGCAGCAGTACCACTTATCCGCAAGCGCCAATTCTTAAGTAATTGAGCGCGATTTTGGCGTAGATTGGCACGGTTGCGTTGTGTTGGGTAGGGGATATTATCACCCTTAACTCCAACCCAGGTAATGTGATTAAATGCTGCAGGATCTACTTTATCTTCAACTTCAAAGCTAAAGTTCTTGGTTGCTTGTGCCCACCACTTGCCATCATGACGGGAAGGAATAGCCGCTGTCTTAACTGCCTTTGGATCTTTACAGGCTGGGATGAGATTAGGATCAACAGGCGAAGCGCACAAGTTACCTGGGACGATCGCAGTATAAGGAGAGAGGTCAGGCTTTTGGGTAAACACATCTGACATCGGCTCCGCATTGGCATCAGTAATACTGAGATGGTCTATTCCCAATATATCTTCCATTGTCCGTAGCATGCTAACAGTGTTGTAGTTAGTGCTGATTAGAGCTTTGTGCTTGGTATATGGAGAGATAACGTACCCAATCGAGCGATGGGAATCGATATGGTCAGGACCATCTTGAGAGTCATCTTCAATCACAAAGATGGCTGTATCTTTCCATTCTGGGGACTTGGAGATAGCTTCTACCAGTAGACCCAAAGCATAGTCATTATCAGCCATTTGCAATTCAACCGTATTGAGACCACCGACTGCCTGAGGGAAGTTACCAAAATGGTCATGCATGATCCGTACCAAGCTCAAGGCAGGTAAGCCATTTTTGGCAAAGTCTCTTGCCCACTCTTGATAGCGATAAAAATCAGGAGCCTTATTGTCGTACCCTCTGTAGTAGATGTCTGTTTTATCCTGCAGTACTACCTTAGCTGCAGGAGACTGGGGAATCTTGTCTTCAAAGGGTTTTTGGGAAATGGGGATGTAGAATGGGTTGCCTGGGTCAGGCTTGGTTGGATCAGTTGAACTACTTGCAGTATTGTAGTATTCAAGGTCAATAAAGAAGCCATAGTTACGTACGCTCTTGCCTGCACGTAATGCTGCATCCCAAAGGTAGCCACCAATTGCATTCTCTTCCAGGTCACCATCTCCTTGTGGGGCGCTAACGTCTTTACTTCCAGGCAAAATGGCGGAGTTACCAGAAGGATCTAACAGCCCGCTTGACCGGACAGTCAGCTGTGAAGGATTAGGTGCAGTTTCCGGTAGAGCAACGTTGATATTGCGGTTGGTACCCTCGTAATCGTAAGTGATACCGTTATTACCACTACCATTGCCGTAATTAACTGACTGTGCTTTTTCCGTATAGTCCGTAGTACGGGCATAGGTAGACCAGTTCCAACCCACTCCACTTGACTCACCACTGTCATAGAAGTTATCAAGTGTCGCAAAGTTGAGGGCTAGTTGGTGATGGTTGGGACTGATGGCTTGTGGGAATAAGGTCAGTGCAGGATCGCCATTACCAATAGGTAAGTCACCAAGAATTTCATCATAGGTGCGATTCTCTTTTACCACGTAAACGATATGCTTAATCTTCTTACGTAGAAAGGTCATCATTGGGTCTGGTCGTCGATTGGCAACACCGTTGTTTTGATCAACTCGTGCTGAAAGAGCCAACAAAGTGTTGGCACTGGGAACTGGAATCATAGCAATTCCTGCTTTCTCCAAAGCCCAGTCGTATTCGTTTCTATAGTTGGTATTACGTGCTTTACCTGCGTCTGTTGTCCGACCATTTGAAGGGTTAGGACCAGAGGTACTTTTAGCATTGATAACGTAGAGTCTTCGACCGTCTTGACTGACACTTACTGAGTTAGGATACCAACCAGTAGGAATGCGTCCTGCGACTCTTTCTGTATCTAAATTGACAACTGCTACAGCGTTCTCAACACCCAATGTGACGTAGAGCTTATCTTCGTTGGGACTCAATGCTAAGGAGTTAGGATTAGCTCCTTTGTATTTATCGCCTGGTCGAGATAGAGAGATAGTCTTGATTACCTTGTCGCTATTGGTATCGATAACTGAAACCGTGTCACTATTCCCATTAGCCACATATAGCAGGTTTTGGTTTGGCGACAACAGGATCTTATTGGGCTGGTCACCTACTGGAATGCGGGTAACGGCTTTAGTAACGATGTCTACAGCAAGAACTTCATCATCGCGTTGACTGCTGACATAGGCTTTAGCTGCTGCACCATCACCTGTGCTCTTAACAGCAACATCATAGGGAAACTCGCCTGTGGCAACTTTACCACCTGGTTCAAAAAACTTAATTTCGTTTAAAACCTTACGAGTGGAAGTATCAACAATAGAAATGGAGTCATTTTGGAAGTTAGCAGCTACCAAAGTCTTACCATCTTTACTGACAGCAACACCTGCCACTGTTGCTCCTGTTGATGCAGTCGCTGCTGGGGTCTTATTCAATAGACCACCATCATCTTTTGAAAAAGGGGCAGTCTGGTTGGAGTTGTGCCCCAGTAGAATGAAGGGAGCATCTGGGACAAACTGGCTACCTTTCAAGCTATAGACATAAATACGATCATCCACCCCAGCAGAGACGTAAAAACGTTTGCTGTCTGGTGCCCAAGCTATACCATCATAAGTATTAGGAATATTAAGCTGCTGTTTCTTGACCAAGCGTCCGGTGCTGACATCGTATACAAACACCCACTCTGCTTTGCTTGTTGTTTGGCTACTAGGTGCACCAGTTGTGGGATCAAGAACTGGATAAGTAATAGGGTTTCCTGCCTCGTCTTTAAAATTCAGGTTATAACCACTGGTGAGGACAAGCAGGGTTTTGCCATCTGGACTAAGAGCCGTCGTTACTGCTTCAGCAGCGTCAGCTGTCCCATCAGAACGCAGACCTGTAGCTAGGCGCTCAAAGGTAGAGCCTGGTGCTGCTGTTGGAGTTATTGTCTGACCTGTGGGTAGCAAAGACCCACCTTCAAAGTCACCTACAGGGTTCGTTGTCCGAGCATCGACCGATTGCACGTTCACACCCAAAATAGATGCCAGCAATAGACTCACTAGAGTCCCTTTCTTCTTGCAGGTTGTCATTCGTTTTTTGCTCGCAAATTTTGCCGATGATATAAATCATGAGGCTTAATCGTTAAGGGGTTACTAACGTTAGATTATCCTTAGGTAGCCATTGTATGAGCGAGCACAATTATCCACTGTTGACCTTCTATCTGCTATCTGCCAGGTACTCTATAGGACCAACCATTAGGTGGAGTGTAATACCAAGAACCTTGGTACCATGTGTAACCAGGAGTCACCGTTTGTTGAGGAACAACAGAAGGCTGGGGTGAAGTGATAAAAGGTTGGGTTGAGGTGGTAGAGGGTAGTGGTGAGATGACAGAATGCTGTGGTGCGGTGATAGAAGGTTGAGGTGTGGTGATAAGAGGCTGTGGTGCGGTGATAGAAGGTTGGGGTGAAACGATAGAAGGCGGAAGGACAGGGGCAGGTGGGGAAACAGCCCTCTCTGCTGACGCTTGTTTAGGAAGGAAAGCGACAGCGAATGGAAGTGCAATTATTGTACTTATAATTATGCGTTTCATTATCAAATTTGCCCAGTTTAAATAAAAAAGACTAAAATTAGGTTGTAAAGATTAAAAGTCTCAGAATCCCAGTTTTTCCAAGGCACTAGGATTCTCATTTTTCACCAATGATTTTAGGATTGCCTTATTATTAATAATACTAAGTTTTTTATGTAATTTTCGTATCTACCCTGACAAAAGACTAGGTTGATATTTATGCTTTTACTTAATATTTAATATATTATTAGCGCTTCAACTACCTCATCCTGAGAAGGCTAACTAATAGAATTCCATGGCTAAAAAGCCATGGAACTTTAGTCTCTACTTAACACCCATCTCAAACGCTACACTACGCATAAAATTAATGCGGGATTCAAAATCCAAGCCAGTGATTGAATCGACAAAGTCTTTCGTTTCAGAAGGCAATTGATAATCAGAGGGTACTTGAATAACAGTACCTTTTTCCATTGCTTGTGCTAGTCTGAGCCACACATCCAGCTTGGCGCTAGAATCTAAAGAACCATACATACGACTGATAGGAGTATCTACACAGCCAGCAATATCACGCTGCGCTTGCAACTGTTCTTCCTTAGGCAATGCTTGAATTTGATTAAATACTGCTGCAGCAGTGGTTTGTGAAGAATTAGCATTTGTTGGTGTGAGCTTGTCTTTGATATCTAGATAACCAAACCAGAGCAAACCTAGCTGAGTATCTACATTAAAGCTCCGAAACTGTTTGACAGTTTGTCTAGTTTTATCTTCGGTAGTGAAAGACATGAAAATCTCCAATGACTTATTGGACAAGTATTTCTCTCTTGTGGCTTAGGTGGTTTTTTTGCACCTCTTTACAATATTTAAGAAATTGTCAATTGGAGATTAACCTGGCTATAGGTGTAAATACAATACACTGCTTAAGACTGATGGAAATCACATATTCTTATCTAGTCTTCTGAATTTATTGCCTCAAACATGATGTAGATCACATTAACTAACACCATAGTAGGTGTTAAACCACATCTTTTGCTAGCTCGTACATGGCGAGAAAGTCAGTCACACCATAATCGTGACCAAGTTGCTGGAAGAGAGTTGTGACTTGGCTACGGTGATGTGTTTGATGGTTGAAGAAATGGGCTAAACCAAACCACAGAGAATGTTCTCTCTCAATTCCCCGTCTGATATTACGATAAGATAGCCGAGCTGATAGCATCTCAGGTTCCAGTTCCTGCATCCACTTTTCTATCACCTCATCCGTTTGTGAACGTTCATGACGTAGCTCAGCGAAATCAGCATACAATTCTTGTGCCAAGGACTCATACTCAAACAAAAGCTTAGCTTCCTGCAAAGATGGAAACGTATAGCATGTACCAGTTGCAAATCTTCCAAGCCAAGCTCTATCAGCCAAAAGGAGATGGTTCAACGTACCGTGAATAGATTGAAAGAATGCCCCAAGATTGCGTTTTCGCTCTTCTTCTGAAAGAGTCCCTGCAAGATCGTAGATGTGGTTGTTGACCCAAGAGTTGTATTGGGACATCAAACGAAATTGATTGAGGTGAGTCGATTCTGACATTGTTTATAAGTGGTCGTACAAAATAAATTATCTATATTTAGGCAAGGGAACAGGTGAGACCAGCGTCCGTCTTGGCGGTCTCCGTCACGATGGGCGACTGGGGTTCGCCGAAGGCGTGTCGAAGACACACCCGAAGGGGAACAGACAAGGAATACAGAGATTTCAGTTGGGTTGAAAAAGTTCTAAATATTTCTGCGTAGGTACTTAGGTTTAGAGATCTGTGGAATTGGGAACATGACCGGAATTGAAAGAACTCAAATGAGTGGTGTGCAACCTGCCTTGGAATTGTTCAAAGCTATGCCTATGAATTGGGAAGAGTTTGATTCAGAAGTGAGTTTGCGTGAAACACTCTTTAATATAGAAAATAAAATATTGGGGTAAGACATAAAGAATAGTTTAGGGAGTTTTATGGACAAGAGGGTAACGGTTGTATTTGATGGCAGTGTTTTACGTCCAGATACGCACTTGGATTTGACTCCGAATACACGTTATGTTATTACAATCCAAGAGTTAAATGAAGCATCATCCCCTGGAGATGCTTGGGATGTACTGGAGGCAATGGTAGGAACTGTTGAGGCACCATCAGATTGGTCTAGTGAACATGATCATTATTTGTACGGTACACCAAAGAAAGGATCTCTGGACACTCCATGAGTGATGAGCGCTTATTCCTGGATACAGTATTTATCCAGGCCTTGTTGAATAAACGTGATCAGTATCATCTCCTGGCCAAAGCATTTCTGCCACGAGTAAGAGCAGCATTGGCTGTTTGGGTAACAGAAGCAGTATTCGTGGAAGTAGCTAATGCTTTAAGTGCTGTTAATCGTCCAGGTGCCGTGCAATTCATCCAGCAGTGTTACAATACAGCTAATTTATGTGTAGTAACATTGGATACTCCATTGCTTACTCGTGCATTACAACTTTATAACGAACGTCCTGATAAAACTTGGGGTTTGACAGACTGCATTTCTTTTGTGGTGATGCGCGAACAAAGCTTGACTGATGCATTAACTGCTGATGTGCATTTTGTACAAGCTGGTTTTCGGGCATTGTTGCGTGAGTGATTAATGAGTTCAAGTGTCTGCTTAGTACAACGGAATATTAATAAAGGCTATCTATGGCAACCATTGAAGATCAGATAGTTTTAGTGACGGGTGCGACAGATGGTATCGGGAAGCAAACATCTCATGACTTGGCTCAGATGGGAGCAACTGTCTTGTTACACGGGCGTGATCTAGAACGAGCAGAAGCAACCCGACACGAGATTTATATGGCTACTGGGAATGACCACCTAGAATGCTATCTGGCAGATTTCTCATCGCTTGCCTGTGTGAGGCAATTGGCTGAAGCAGTGCAAGCCAAGCACGGCTATCTAAATATCTTGATCAACAATGCAGGTATTGGTTCAGGTGACCTCACTCAAAGGCAGCAGACGTTGAGCCACGATGGCTATGAGTTGCGGTTTGCCGTCAACTATCTTGCTCCATTTTTACTAACTCATCTACTGCTACCCTGTTTACGTCAAGCAGTACCCTCGCGGATCGTCAATGTTGCCTCTAAGGGACAGCTCCCTCTTGATTTTGAGGATATCATGCTTAATCAACGTTACAATCCAATGCAGGCCTACTGCCAGAGCAAATTAGCTATGATAATGTTTACCTTTGATTTAGCTGAGCGGCTCAAAGATGAGGGGATTTTAGTCAATTGCCTACATCCTGGTTCGCGCTTGAATACGAAAATGGTTCGCGAGATGTTTGGGCAACCCTGGGGGAGTGTTCAGTCAGGAGCGGACGCTGTCATCTACCTTGCTACATCTATTGAACTAGAAGGGATTACAGGTCAGTATTTCGAGCAAATGCAACAAGCTCAAGCTGTCGCGCAGGCATACGATCAGCAAGCGAGGCAAAAACTGTGGCAGCTGTCTCAAGCCCTCTGTAGTATGACACCAAGACCTCGTCGGTAAAAACATTCAAGCGCGTCTTACTCACTATCAGGAACCTCTGTGTCGGGAATATACTGTAGTCCCCAAGCAATCATCGATTTTAGAACAGGGCGAAGGCTCTTTCCTTGTTCTGTCAATTGGTAGTTCATTCGACGAGGATGGTTAGAGTATGGCTGTTTTTCAATGAGGCCCATCTGTTCGAGAGATTTAAGGCGGTTTGTTAGGATATTGGTTGAAATTCCCTCAGGAGATTCTAAAAACTCCTCAAAACGCTGTTTCCCAAAAAACATCATGTCCCGAATAACTAATAGTGTCCAACGATCACCGATTAAATCGAGTGTGCAGGCGATGGGACAAGGTGAGCGCTGGGATTGTGTCATGGGTGAATAGGGAAGGGAGGGGAGAGGATTTGTGTCTTGAATTTCAGAGAAATGGTATTAGTTGCATTTTACAAGTAATATTTGTTATTTTAGCTTTTAACTTGCAATTTAAAAGCTAATGCGGGGTAATAATGGCTCAATCTGCACCGATCGCTAAAACAGGACAAAACTTTGCTGTTGTGGATTTAGGCACGTTTTCTCAATTGCATCAGTTTACTTTTGAGGCTTCAAATGTGCCTTTGAAGCTGGAGGGCAAAATATTTCTCAAGCAGCTGCTTGACCTAACCAGTGCAGAAATCTCCGTCAACATCCTACTACCTAGTCAATCGCTACCGTTCTATCACAAGCATCGCTTGAACGAGGAAATTTATATTTTTATCCGAGGACAAGGAGAGTTCCAAGTGGATAAACATGTATTTCCTGTATCCGAAGGGACAGTGGTGCGCGTTGATCCTCAGGGAGAACGCTGTATTCGCAGTACCTCGGATGTGGAAGAACTTTGTTGGATTGTGATTCAATCACGAGCAGGTTCCTACCCAGACCAAACAATTCAAGACGGGTATGCTGTGCAAAAACGAGTTAGTTGGGTTGGAAAACATTAGAAATTTAGTGGATTGTAATCAAAAAGTGATGAATTATGAATTCATAACTCATCACTCTACTTAAGTATGTATGTGAAAAGACTAACCTTTATCTCGCCCATGAACTTGAGCAGGCGGACTTGTTGCTTCTACAGCAGTGAATGCTTCTAAGATTTTGTAAGTGTGGGATGTTCCTTTTGGAACTACCCAGGAATCGCCAGGTTCTAGCAAAACCATCTGACCTTCGATGTGTAACTCAGCTCGACCACTCATTACATAGCCGACAGTTTCATACTCACGTGTTGTGGGTTCTTTGGTTTCACTGGGTTGCTCGTTTTCCCAAAGGCGCATTGATAAGCTTTTGCCAGATGCGAGATATTTCTGGCCAAGTTCTCCTTTAGGAGAATGTGCGGAGTCTACTTTTTTAACACTTGTGTCAGCCATTTTACGGTTTTAGTACCACTTTGATACAGTTATCTTTTTTGTGTTTGAAAATTTCGTAACCGTGAGGCGCTTGTTCTAAGGGTAAAGAATGGGTAATGATAAAGGATGGATCGATATCACCATTCTGAATGTGCTCAAGTAAAGGACGCAAGTATCGGTGAACGTGGGTTTGTCCTGTCTTAAATGTTAAACCTTTGTTCATGGCAGCACCCATTGGCACTTTGTCTATAAAACCACCATAAGCGCCTGGA
>JAJPJF010000143.1 GCA_021324415.1 Nostocales cyanobacterium Centralia_MAG_434 | reverse complement strand
GCCATTGACGGGTACGTAGGGGTCTCACGCCACTCCCCTCAAGTCGGGAAACCCGCCCACGGGGGTGGCTCCCCAAGTGGAGCAAATGGCGTCATAGGGCATAGTATGGAGAATTCTCCTGGTGCTCCCTTGTCCTCCTTGTCCCCTGGTGCTCCCTTGTCCTCTTTGTCCCCTGGTGCTCCCTTGTCCTCTTTGTCCCCTGGTGCTCCCTTGTCCTCCTTGTCCCCTGGTGCTCCCCACTCCCCGCAGAAAAAAATCAACTTTCCCATGCTGCTTGGAAAAAATCTCGCTCACACAGCATTGCATGTCGATAAGTAGAATGTACTAGCGCTGTATCGCTGGCGTAACATTCAACTAAACTGTCTAATCTCTGTGCTAGAGGAGTGAAATCTGTGCTGCTGTAGGTCCGAATCCAATCAGCATATTGATGATTAGGAATGCCATGAACAGCCAACTTTGCTCCTAAAAAAGCATAAAGACGCATACAGGGAGACATAGCAGCCGCAGTCAATCCCACATCTCCACTCCAGGCTGTGGCTAATAAAAAGTCAGTGTAGTGGCGGGTTGCTGTACCTGGTGGTTCTTGTGAGCGCAAATTGACTCCCCACTTGGTAGCATAGCCTTCATGGAGCTGCAGTTCTTCTAACACCCCACTAGCTAGACGGTGAAATATAGTAAACCCTGTAAAGTCTGGTGATTTAGCTGCAGCAATACTATAGGCACGGGCAAAAGCTTCCAAGAAAAAAGCATCTTGTCCAAGATAGTATGCAAACTTTTGCTGTTCAAGACTGCCATCGGCAATACCTTGGACAAATGGATGTTCAAGACAGGCTTGTGCCAAATCTAGATTTGCTTCCCACAATTGATCTGAAATTGTCATTTTTATACTTATTTAAGTACTAGAAACAGTCTCACCAAGCCTAGGTGTTTCTTCCCTGGAGGAAGCGCTATACTACTTGACAGGCTACCCGATACACTATCAAAAATGTGAGTTTAACTGCAAAGCGACAAAAGTCAGACCGATGGAGTATTCGAAAGATATCTCTATTATCTGTCCTGCTGGCAGGTCTAGTTTCGTTAATGCTACCGCCCTGGTTTCACCTGGCAACCCGTCTACTGTGCGTCTGGGATGCAGGTATGATCTGCTTTTTATGCTTGACATGGGCAGCAATGCTGAAAGCTACTCCGGAAACGATGCGTCGTTATGCTCGTCAGGAAGACATAGGACGCCTGGTGATTTTAAGTTTAATCACGATTGCAGCATGTGCCAGTCTGTTAGCAATTGGCTTTATCCTGCACAATAAGGGTGCATCTCACAAAATGCTATTTTTGCATCTGACACTTTCACTTGTGACAATTGTCGGGTCTTGGCTGCTAGTACATACTATTTTTGCCTTCCACTATGCTAATACCTATTACCAAGGTGACAAGACGTTAAATGAGTGCAAGGCTGAAGGTTTAGATTTTCCTGGCGAACTTGAGCCAGATTACTGGGATTTTCTATATTTCTCCTTCGTTATCGGCATGACTACCCAAGTTTCGGATGTACAGGTAACTTCCCGTGTGCTTCGACGTCTAACGCTGCTACATAGTGTTTTGTCTTTCTTTTTCAATACAATGATTCTTGCCATGACTATCAATATCATTGCAGGCTTGATTTAAAATTTATATTCATATAAAAAATATTACTTATGGTGAACCTCAAGATGGGGGATCAGTTATATTTAAAAATCTCCAAATAATTTATGTGTTAACGGACTTAAATCATTAATTACTTTGTTTGTAGCTTTTAAATCACTATTTAAATGACTTAATTGACGCTCTAATAGGGTGGAATGTTGATAAAATGAGCAATTGGTATCAATTGGATACTCAAGACGTACTGCAAAAATTGGGCACCGATGCATCCTTTGGACTCAGTACAACAGAAGCAAGCCATCGTTTAGACAAGTATGGTTGCAATGAATTAGTTGAGCCTGGGCTGAAAAATACTTGGCAAATCTTGTGGGACCAACTGAGTGAAACATTGGTAATTATCCTGCTCGTAGCTGCCATTTTCTCAAATCTTTTAGGTGATTACAAAGATGCTGTAGGGATCATCGCTATTGTTGTCCTCATTGCTTTGTTGGGTTTTAGCCAGGAGTATCAGGCGCAAAAGGCGATCGCTAACCTCAAAAAGTTAGCCGTCCCTAAAGTCAAAGTCCGCCGTGACGGTCGTATTCAGGAACTTTCCGCTCGTCAATTGGTGCCGGGGGATATCGTGCTATTAGAAGCAGAGGATATTGTGCCTGCTGACTGTCGCTTGCTGTCAAGTTGGGGTTTACGAGTTCAAGAAGTGGCTCTCTCAGGAACACCAGAACCAGTAGACAAAGATCCACAGGTAGCAACACACAACATGGTGTACATGGGTACTGTCGTTACCTATGGGCAGGGTGAAGCGGTAGTTACAGAAACAGGAATAAATTCCGAGTTAGGGCGCATCACTAACATGACGGCAGCCGTAGAACCTGAACCAACGCTATTGCAAAAGCGTCTAGATCAACTAGGACACGTGTTGGTAGTTGTGTCGTTAGGAGTAGTGGGATTAATCCTGATTTTGGAACTGTGGCGGGGAGAGGATATCAAGTTAATGTTCTTGACTGCCATCACTCTAGTGGTAGCGGCTTTACCAGAAGGATTACCCGCTGTGGTGACCATCGCCTTAGCTTTGGCAGCAAAACAAATACTGAAACACCGTGCTCTCATTCGTAACCTAACATCTATTGAAACATTGGGATTAGTGACAGCTATTTGTTCTGGTAAAAAAGGTACACTAACCTTAAACCGCATGACAGTGAGCGTCTTGGATGTTGCAGGTCATAGGTTAGACTTAACAACTCAACTGCAAGGGACATCAGCAGTAGTAGACTCTAAGAAAGCAGAAAGATCATTTCTCTTGAGCCAGCCGCCAGCCTTAGCACTGCTTTTAGCAAGTTGTACTCTATGCAATAATGCCCGAGTGGAAGCAGATTGGGAACAGCCATCTTACTTCCATGCTGTAGGTGATCCCAGCGAGGGGGCGCTAGCGATCGCGGCTGCTTCTATTGGGCTTTGGAAAGGAGAGCTCGAACAAACAGTCCCCCGCATATCTGAAATACCCTTCGATTCCAGACGCCAACGGATGACTACCATCCACCAATTTCCTGTCAACTTCTCGCAAGTTCCCTCTGCTTTGGAACCCATTTGGCATTTGACTCAGACGATTGTCGGTGAAACCAACTATGTTGCTTTCAGTAAAGGTAAGGTAAATAGCTTGCTGGAGATTTCTAATGACATTTGGGTAGATGGAGAAATAAAACCACTAGATGAAAACTGGCGTGAACGTATTACTGTTGCCCATCGCCAACTTGTACAAAATGGACTGCGAATCTTAAGTGTTGCCTTCCGACCATTGACATCCTATCGTGCTAATAGTTGGGAGGAATTGGAACAAAACTTCATATTCATTGGCTTGGCAGGCTTGACTGATCCTGCACGACCAGAAGCCAGAGATGCGATCGCGATTTGTAAAGCGGCTGGTATTCGTCCAATTTTGGTTACAGATGATCACCCCCTTTCTGCGTGGCACCTTGCACATGAGGTAGGAATTGTTACAAACGATCACATCCTTACTGGTGAAGATATTTCAAATCTGCCTGTAGAGAAATTAAAAGAATCCCTGGACGAAGTATCAGTTTATGCTCAGATTTCTCCAGAATGTAAGCTTGATATTATTCAGATACTGCAAAAGCAAGGGCACATTGTTGCCATGATTGGTGATGGTATCAATGATGCACCTGCGCTCAAAGCAGCTGATGTTGGTGTGGCAATGGGTATCAGTGGTACTGACGTTGTGAAAAGTACTGCAGATATGGTGCTACTAGACGAGAGTTTTGCCACGATTCTTGCTGCTGTAAAAGAAGGACGGGTAATGTATGACAACATCCGCAAATTTATTAAGTATCTTCTTAGTAGCAATGCTGGTGAACTTTGGGTGATGTTACTAGCTCCCCTATTAGGTATGCCATTGCCATTGCTACCACTCCAGATTCTGTGGATTAACTTGACAACAGATGGTTTACCAGCTTTAGCGTTGGGTTTGGAACCAGCAGAACGAAACACGATGAATCGTCCTCCTTACCCTCCAAACGAGAATTTCTTTACTCGGGGAATGGGCAGGAGCATCATCTGGATTGGATTACTGATGGGATTGGTATCTATTGGCACGGGTTACTTTTACTGGCGCATTGGTGATACAAGCTGGAAAACAATGTTGTTTACCACTCTTACTCTTTCGCAAATGGGCAATGCCTTGGCCATTCGCTCAGAACGAGACTCGCTGTTTAAAATTGGTCTATGCACCAATAAGCCACTGTTGGCAGCAGTGATTGTGACATTAGGATTGCAAATAGCAGTTGTGTATGTTCCTTTTTTGCAAAATATTTTTCAAACCCAAGCTTTGTCATTAAGAGAATTAGTTATTAGTTTAGTTATGAGTTCAGTAGTTTTTTGGGCTGTGGAACTGGAAAAGTACCTTCTGCGCCGCCGTAGGTAATGCTTAAAAAGGAAAAAACTGCAGCAACAGTGAGCTAAGACTTCCTACAAAATCAGTTAAATTAGGTTTTCCCGCACTGATCTTTTCGTTTGGCTGTGTTTGCAGTTCTTGAATAAAAGCCTGCGCTGCTTGTAGTCCAGCATTATTATTTTGAGATACAAAAAGTTGCGCAGCCTTCTGAGCATCTTGAAGTGCGCTTTGTCGATCAAATAACTGGTAACGAGCAATACCACGAGCTAGATAAGCCCCAGCATAGTCGGATTTTAACGCGATCGCTTGATTAAAATAGTCAATTGCATGCTGTTGGTTACCTTTTTGATTTTCTGCAACACCCCAGGTGTAAAAGTTTTCTGGTGTAGCAATTTGCGATGGTATGCCAATTGCTCCTTGTAAATTAGCGTCACTGATATTCACACCAGCCAATTGTGCATTCACTAGATAAGTATTTCTCAAATCAGCGCCCAACAAGATCGCTCCATTGAGTCTAGCTCTACTGAGGTTTACACCAAACAGAACAGCACCACTCAAGTTTGTACCTCTCAAATCTGCACCGCTTAAATTAGCACGGCTAAGGTTAGCACCTGCAAGATTGGCTCCGCTTAAGTCGGCTCCAGATAAGTCCGCCATCACCAAGCCAGCACCAGTTAAGTCACAGTTTTGGCATTGTTTACTGGTTAATAACTGTCTTATTTGTTCAGGATTCGCTGCTTGAGTTGTTTGGCTGAAGCTAATTGTAGCGAGGAACGCGATTGTAGCTAAAATACAGCTTTTCATATACAGTGTTATCACATTTTACTCTGAATGCTCCATCATAACAACAGAATGTTAAAAAGCATCAAGCTAGGAGATTTATCTTAGTCGCTTAGTATGGTGGTCTATCAAGCCAAGTAGGAGCGATAAAGCTCCCTCTGCTTCCTCTGCTTGTCTCAACCATCAACTAAATAATCACTGAATTTCGTATAGCAATCCTAAATTATTTGTGAGAAACGAGAATCCCGGTTTCTCAATGAAACTGAGATTCTGAGATTTGTAATTTTTACAACTTGTCTAAGATTGCTATATCTTAACTGGAATTTCTATATCTACACAATTATTATTTTTAAATATAGATATATTGCTAAGTAGTTTAAATACATTAAAATACAAAAAATTAGTATATTTGTAACATAAACACAACTACAGCCATCCTATTTGATTTATGAAAATTCCAAACCCCAGAAACCGGGTTCTCCTGACCTCACTAACTATTTAGGATAGCTACAGAGCAGTTCTCCTTTGTATTAAATACGTACCCAACTGTAGAGCAAGCTGCCGTACCTTATAAGGAATTCAAAGGTTGAACCCCCTTTGACTGATAGTTAACAGAATGAGTTGATAATTATTTTGTACATCTAAAGTTATATACTTGTTACTTTTACTTATTTTGCAATTATATTACCTCCGATAGAGTAAAAAATTCTTCCAAGCGATTGATGAAAAAAATATGAAATAAAGGCTTCAATAAGAACACGAATACGTCAATAAATTTGCAAATAAGTAATTTTAGGAAGAAGTAATTTTCGTGAGAGGAATTTAACGATGGTAGTAAACAGAGTGTATAGACGTGCAGTTGGTGTATTTTCTAATCGTCGGGATGTAGAAGCTGCACTGGGTGAATTGAGAGATTCTGGTTTTTCCATGGATAGGGTGTCTGTAATTGCACAAAATGCAGACCGTGATGAGCAGATCGCTGGTGCTGATGTACGTGACCAAGTTGGTAATAAATCAGATGAAGGTGCTGCAATAGGAGCAGTTTCAGGCGGTACTATAGGCGGTATTGCTGGCTTATTAATTGGTCTAGGCACTTTAGCTATTCCTGGGATAGGACCAATCATGCTTGCAGGCGCAACTGCAACTGCTCTTGCAACAACTTTGGCAGGAGCTGGTATTGGTGCAGTTGCAGGTAGTCTGGTAGGTGCATTGGTTGGTTTGGGAATTCCTGAAGAACGTGCCAGAGTTTACAATGAACGAGTAGGACGTGGACACTACTTGGTCATTATAGATGGTACAGATGAAGAAATAGCGCGGGCAGAAGCAATCCTCAGACGTCATGGAATTGAAGAGTTTGCTGTATATGATCAACCTGTTACTTCAGAAACTCCAGTTGCTGGTGTTGTAGGAAGAGGTTTAAACAAACACGCGATTGGTTACTTTTCAAATAGAAATGATGCCGAAGCAGCAATTGAGGATTTGCGGGCTGCAGGCTTCCCCTTGAGCCAAATTTCCCTAGTTCATCGGGATTTTGCCCATCGCCAACCTTTTGCAGGCATCAATAATGTGAGCGATCGCTTGGAAGCAATCAGGTTAGGACTGCCTGATGCTCGTGCCCGCTTTTATCATGACCGCATCAATCGAGGAGATTATGTGGTGATTGTGAATGGCACAGAAGATGAAATTAACCGTGCAGCAGCCATTCTCAGCAGACATGGAATTCAAGAATGGGAAATCTACGACCCATCTGTGGTTAGTTCTCCAGGTTATGT
>JAJPJF010000481.1 GCA_021324415.1 Nostocales cyanobacterium Centralia_MAG_434 | reverse complement strand
TATATACAATTATCAGTAAAGTCATTCCGGAAAATTTTGGCTACTCCTCATACATCTTTTTCCTCAATAAAGAGCGGTTATTATTGGTCAAAGATGCTGCTTCGTCGTATCCCGCTATTCATCCCCACCCTGCTACGCTGAGGGAGGGGACTTTCGCGTTACGTTAAACCATAAAGGCGGTAATAAAAATACAGCACCGTTGGGGTGAACAGTAACACTATCTGAGTGACGATTTAACCACTGGTTAAAAATGGTTGCTATCTCCGGTGATTCATTCATTCTGCGAGGAATCGTAGCTAGGCTTTGGGTGAGGTGATTTTGAGCGCGACGACCGTTATCCACCCAGGTGGCATAGTCTATATGATTTATGATGTGCTTATTGAACACAAAATAGAAGGAGGAGTCACGGCAACTGTGTTAGGTTGGCAAGACTGCCAAGCACAGGGTTCAACTAAAGCAGAAGCACTGGATAAGCTACATCAGTTATTAACAACACGCTTGCAAAACACAGAAATAGTTTCTTTAGAAATTGACTTGGCTAAACCAGAACATCCTTGGATGAAGTTTGCCGGAATGTTCAAAGACGATCCTGACTTTGAAGAATTACTGGCTGATATTGCGGTCTATCGACATGAACTAGATGAAAAATGGGAAGAGTGTTACCATTCCCAATGCTTATAAAATCTAATAAATAATACTCACCTCCCCCCAAATGGAAAGCCGCCAGATTTCTCAAGCCATTGAAAGATTGTGCCAGATGAGTCGGCTCAATGTGCAGACCGATTGGCGATATTGCCAGTCAAATGATCCTGAGGACACCATCAGCCCTCCTACAAACTTTTTGAACTGGCCGATCTGTGAACTCAATGCCAAAGAGCACATTGCTATACCCGCTGGCGGTTACGTGTTATGGCTTGCGCAAAAATTTGTCATTCCCCGAGATTTGCACAACTATCCTTTGGAGGGTTTAGCATTACGGCTGGCGCTGACTTGGTGGGCACAAGATGCCAAAATTTTTGTCAATGGCTCTCTGGTGCAGCAAGGAGATTTGTTTGATAATTCAACCAGAGTCCTGCTCAGTCCAAGTGTAAAAGCAGGGGAAGAAATTGTTGTTGCATTGCGGCTGGTCAGTCCTAATCATGATGCAGGAGCATTGACGCGATCGCTCTGTATCTATGAGTCTGCTAGTAATGATCACCTTGAGCCTGGTTTTGTGGCTGATGAGTTAGCCATATTGCAGTGCTATCTAGAAACCTTTGCACCAGAAAAATTAGATGCTGTGACAAGGGCTGTTGCTGAGATAGATTGGACAGCACTACCGGATGGTCAAGCCTTTTGGCTTTCACTTGCCACCCTACGCCAAAATCTTACAGCCGTAAGTGATGAATTGTCCCTACAAAAACGCCGCATATTCTTGCTGGGTCATTCTCACCTTGATATGGCTTGGTTATGGCCAATCAGTGAAACTTGGGAAGTCGCCCAGAGCACTTTTGAATCAGTACTCAAGCTTCAGCAAGAGTTTCCCAACCTAATTTACTGTCATTCCAGCCCAGCTTTGTATGCTTGGATTGAACAACATCGTCCAGACCTATTTGCCGCTATTCAACAACAGATTGCTGCTGAACGATGGGAAATTGCCGCTGGGATGTGGGTTGAACCTGACCTTAACCTTATTAGTGGTGAATCGATTGTGCGACAGCTCCTTTATGGTCAGCGTTATGTGCAACAAAAATTTGGTCGCTTGAGTACGGTTGTTTGGTTGCCAGATAGCTTTGGCTTTTGTGCAACTCTACCCCAAATGCTAAAACAAGGAGGGGTCGAATACTTTGTCACCCAGAAACTGAGGTGGAATGATACTACACAGTTTCCCCATGAAGCCTTTTGGTGGCGATCGCCCGATGGCACTCAGATATTTAGCTTCATGTCTAGCCTCATTGGTGAACATATCGACCCCATCGAAATGGCTAACTATGCCATTGATTGGGAAAAGCAGACTGATTTAAAAGACAGCCTGTGGCTTTTTGGGTGTGGTGATCATGGTGGTGGTCCCACCGAAGACATGTTAAACGTAGCCAAACGATGGCAAAAGTCTCCCTTCCTTCCTGTCCTGGAATCCACCACAGCCGATGCGTACTTACAACAAATTAGCACGCAACACTTTCCTGTTTGGAATGATGAACTCTATCTAGAATTTCATCGTGGTTGCTACACCACTCATGCTCTACAAAAGCGACGCAACCGTCAGTGTGAAGGATTATTGTACCAAGCAGAACTATTTGCTTCTTTGGCAACTCTAAGTGCTGGGGTTGCTTATCCCAAAGCTGAATTGGAAGACGCTTGGAAAAAGGTCTTGTTTAACCAATTCCACGATATCCTGCCAGGATCGTCAATTCCCTCAGTCTATGTAGATGCTAACCAAGCGTGGGAAGAAGTGGATCGAGCCGGTTCAGAAATATTGGAACATTCACTCAAAGCGATCGCATCCCAAATTGCCTTTCCCTCACCACCCCAACCAGACGCCATACCCATCATTGTTTTTAACTCCCTAAATTGGCAACGCTCAGAAGTGATTGCTGTCTCCTTACCAATTTCTCCTTTTTTAGATAGTTGTGAACAGGAGAACCATAGCTACGAAATTTACGACTTGGAAGGACGCCAGTTACCCTCTCAAATGTCTGAAGGATCAATGCTCCTGTTTCTAGCGTCTGATATCCCATCAGTTGGCTATCGTGTTTTTTGGCTTTGTCGTCAACAGTCTGCCGATTCTGATACAACAGCATTTTCTAACAAAATTAATCTTCAAAATTGGATTTTAGAAAATGAATTTTTGCGGGTAACTGTTGATTCTAAAACAGGTGAATTTTCAAGTATTTTCGACAAACTTAATCACAGAGAAATTGTCAATCAAGCAGGATGTAATCAGTTGCAAGCATTCCAAGACAGTGGTCAATATTGGGATGCTTGGAATATTGACCCCAACTATGCCCAACACCCTTTACCTCCAACCCATTTAAAATCTATCCATTGGGTAGAGTCTGGACCAGTGCAACAACGTCTACGGGTGGTGCGACAGTTAGAGAAATCCGAGTTCTGCCAAGATTACATACTTACAATCAACTCACCTATTCTCAAAATTGTAACGACTGTAGACTGGCAGGAACGCCACGTATTAGTAAAAGCAGCTTTCCCTCTCAACCTAGAGGCAGACTACGCCACTTATGAGATTCCCTGTGGTGCTATCCAGCGTCCTACCCAGCCAAAAGAACCCAGAGAACAGGCAAAATGGGAAGTTTGTGCTTTGCACTGGGCGGATTTGGCACAGAAGACTTCGGGCACAGCCCAAGGTTCTAGTCAGTACGGTGTAAGTTTGCTGAATGACTGCAAATACGGTTACGACAGCAAATCGAATCAATTGCGTTTAACTTTGCTACGTAGTCCAACCTGGCCAGATCCAGAAGCAGACCGAGGTAAGCATGAATTTACGTACGCTCTTTATCCTCACACAGGCAGTTGGCAGTCAGCACACACGGTACGCCGTGGCTATGAGCTAAATTTACCACTGCAAGCGATGATCTGCTCTTCTTGGGAGACGAATAATGGAGTCTCTTTGTCACCAGTTGGTCAATTCTTGGACTTATCAGCCCAAAATCTAGTGTTAATGGCGTTCAAACAGTCGGAAGATGATCCCCAAGAGTGGATTTTAAGGTGTTATGAATCTCATGGAGAGCCAGCTGAGTTATCGTTACAGAGTGACTTGGGGTTAACAGTAAAACAGCCGCTTGATCTATTAGAACGATTGACTCAAACCTCTGAACAATTGACTGAGGAAAATATTATTAGTGTTTCTCCTTGGAAGATTCTGACTCTGTCTGTTTCCGGGGTGATGGAATAATTGGCAAGATAGACGTTAAGCGGGGCCTAACACCGGAAAATTCGCAGATAGAATTAAATGGGCAAAAACGGCAATGAGGGCCTGGATTAGGCGGAAAAACCTTACTAAAATCGCTGTATCTTTGCTGATATTTTTGCAAATCTTGCTGGTGCTTTTGGGCAATGTTAGCTAACTCAAATTCTATGGAGTCTAATTCGTTTTTTGTAACACTAATTAACTCAGATTTTTTACATAATTCGAGATTATAGAATGAGGCAACTGCTTGATATTTAGGATAAAGATAACGAGCTGCTAGTAAGTAAACCAATGCCTGACGTTTATCAAAAGTGGATTTACCAGTTTTAAAATCTAAAATATGCAATGTGCTGTCAGACTCTGTGAAAACACAGTCCATCGCCGCATATAAGCGGAAGTAATAGCGCTGCTGATCAATCAAAATCGGTTTTGGAAAGCCTTCATCACCCCGAGTTAAGAGAATGACACGTTTACCCGTAAGCAAAGGAGCATTATAATAATTCTTCAAAATTTGCAGTACGCGCTGCTGAACTTCATCAGCTGAGTTACTTAATTTCAGCAGTTGGGCAATTTTTTCTACACCATCTGATTGATCTAACAAATGTCTGTGGTGATGAAACTCATAAACACCTTTTTGTGCCAGTAAGCCAATGCGTTGAGAGGCTGTTACTTTTGCCAAAAGTGCTTTAACTTGCGGTTCGTGTTGCCGTGCTTTAATAAATCCCCTTCTCATTTGGCAATGCCATCGTTGTTGTCCTGCTACTGGGGCAACTAGAGACCAAAGATGATAGCTTGCGAAAGGCGAGTCAGGGGTTGACATTGCTCAAAACCAATAAGAGAAGATATGGTGGAGAGGAGTGCCAGAGAAAAAACTGCCTCTTTTAGAACTTCGCTAAGTAGTTAGGGCTTGATGTACTTTACAGGTCTGGTGGAACATTGAATTTTAGTGCCAACCATAACCTAGCACCATCATGTGGGATGAAATGGATATCTTCCTCGATGATGCTTGTTCTGCCACTCCAGAAATTACTGATACTATTGTGGCAAATAATGAAGATGCGTCGAATGCTCTACTTTTACATTGATGACTGATTTATAAATTGGGATCTTGGCATGGAACTACGATGAAAACACTTTCTAAGCTAGTGATATCAATAGTTTTAGCTTGCTGGGTAGTGGCGATCGCAATCCTCTCGGTACAGAATGCCACACCAGTCAGTTTAAAATTCCTCACATTTGAGTCAATACAAATTCCTGTAGGTTTAGTCTTGGCTTTTTGCGCTGGTGTAGGCATAATTGGTATGGCTTTGTTACAACCCCTTTGGGGTCTTGCTGGTTCTTTGCAAACTCGCGATCGCTCAGAGGATGATAGGGAATTTTTTGTGGATGACGAAAATTTTTAAACTATTTTGATTGCGTGTTGATTAAATCACTCTTTTCTTAGTATCAGGGGACTCAAGTGAGTATTTTTGCTTGTTTTTTAAGCTGTTTTTAGTGCAACAATGACCTCTTTGCAACAAAAAATCCTGAAATCTATATAAATTAATGGTTTCATCTATCCACTTCTGGCTAGTACACCTTAGAATGATTCATTGAAAAGTAGAGCCGATGGGAGTTACAGCTTTTTTAAGCAAAAATACTCACAAAGGAGTACTTTTGTAAATCTCTAAACAGAGATTTCAGTAAAGATGCGACAAAAAGTATCTGTACATACTTTCAAGTAAACCTCAAGGAGTTTGACATGAACAAAGGTGAATTGGTTGATGCTGTAGCAGAAAAAGCTAGTGTTACCAAAAAACAAGCTGATGCAGTCTTGACTGCTGCTTTGGAAACAATTATTGAAGCTGTTTCCTCTGGCGATAAGGTAACTTTAGTGGGATTCGGCTCTTTTGAATCCAGGGAACGGAAAGCCCGTGAAGGTCGCAACCCGAAAACCAATGAGAAGATGGAAATTCCAGCAACGAAAGTTCCAGCTTTCTCTGCTGGAAAGCTTTTTAGGGAGAAGGTTGCACCCCCAAAATCATAGGTTCTCTCTTAAGAAACCCTTTTTCGATGCGGCAACCTGCACACGGGGGAAACTTAGTTTGGGCAGCAGAACACGCTGGCTGTCCCCCTAGTGCAATTCTGGATTTCTCTGCCAGCATCAGCCCGTTGGGACCACCACATAGTGCTCTAGCAGCCATTGAGTCCCAATTGGGTCATCTTAGGCACTATCCAGACCCCGATTACCGCGAACTGAGACTTGCTTTGGGTCACTGCCATCAACTGCCGCCTGAATGGATTCTGCCGGGAAATGGCTCGGCAGAGTTACTTAGCCTAGCAGGTAGGGAATTAGCACAATTAGCTGCAACAGTTTTAATGACTCCAGCTTTTGGTGACTACTACCGGGCACTGGATGCATACAACGCTAAAGTACTGGAGTTTCCCTTGTCATTAGTCACTGGTGATTTGTCATCAATTTCTGACAAAAGACAAAAGACAAAAGACAAAGGACTCTTGCTAAATAATCCTCACAACCCAACAGGCAAGTTATTTTCACGGGAAGCGATTGTGCCTTATCTAGAGAAATTTGCTTTAGTGGTTGTAGATGAAGCGTTCATGGATTTTCTGCCTCAAGACCAGGAACAAAGCCTGATCAAGATTGTGCAGAACCATCCAAACCTAGTCATTTTGCGATCGCTGACCAAATTCTACAGCCTCCCTGGGCTGCGATTAGGATATGCAATCACTCACCCTGACCGTTTGCAACAATGGCAGAAGTGGCGTGACCCTTGGCCTGTCAATACTCTGGCAGCAGCAGCAGCTATCGCTGTACTCCAGGATAAAAAGTTTCAGGAGCAAACTTGGTTGTGGCTACCACCAGCACGAGAGCACCTCTTTAAGGGCTTAGCCTCTGTATCAGGATTGCAACCTTTACATAGCGCTGCTAACTTTTTACTAGTTGAATCACAGCAGTCCAGTTTGCAGTTGCAGCAAAAGTTACTTCAGCATCACCAGATTTTCATTCGCGATTGCCTCAGTTTCCCAGAACTAGGCGATCGCTATTTTCGAGTCGCTGTACGCTCCTCCTCCGACCATCAGCGCTTATTAGAAGCTCTCAAAATAATAGTTTAGGAGTTAGGAATAGAGGAGGGAGTGAAAGGGAGACAAGGGAGACAAGGAGGACAAGGAGGACAAGGAAGATAAGGGAGATAAGGGGAGTACTCTATACTATGCCCTATGCCCTATGCCCTATGCCCTATGCCCTATGCCCTATGCCCTATGCCCCACTCCTAACTCCCCACTCCCCACTCCTAACTCCTAACTCCTAAACGCCAGTTGCTACAACGGGGGGAACCCCAACGGACAGTTCGCTCAAGTCGGGAGACCCGCCCACGCGACTGTCCTCCGCAACGC
>JAJPJF010000268.1 GCA_021324415.1 Nostocales cyanobacterium Centralia_MAG_434 | reverse complement strand
GTGATTGGCACATGGGCAGACATCCTCAACCGCGCTAACTTGGGTATGGAAGTCATGCACGAGCGCAATGCTCACAACTTCCCTCTCGACTTGGCTGCAGGTGAAGCTGCTCCTGTTGCTCTCTCTGCTCCTGCTATCAACGGTTAATTCTAACCCAGAGCCGAGATAGTAAAGTCTAATCTTTACATAACAAAAGGCGCTCCCTACTGAAGGGAGTGCCTTTTTCAATTTAAGCAGCAAAGCTAGATCTGCTCATCGCCAAGGATGGCAAGATGGTGTCATGATAGTGATGGAGTCATAATTGGAGACAAGACAACGGTTTACGCACGTCCATTAGCACGCTTAATTGAGCAGCTGCAACGTTTGCCAGGAGTAGGTCCAAAAACTGCTCAACGGTTAGCTTTGCATATTTTAAAGCGTCCTGAAAAAGAAGTAGAGGCTTTGGCGCAGGCCTTAATTGATGCGAAAAAACAGGTAGGTTTGTGTTCTGTCTGCTTTCACTTATCTGCAGAACCAGTTTGTGAGATCTGCCGCAATCCTACCCGTGATAACAATACTATCTGTGTGGTTGCAGATTCCCGCGATGTCATTGCTTTGGAAAAAACTCGTGAGTACAAGGGCAAGTATCATGTTTTGGGTGGTGTGATTTCCCCCATAGATGGTATTGGTCCAGAACAGTTAACAGTTCAGGCTTTGCAACGGCGGGTGAGTCAACAGACTCCAAAAGAGGTGATTCTCGCAATCACCCCGAGTGTAGAAGGTGAAACCACAACACTATATATTGGTCAACTATTGAAACCTTTCACCAAGGTGACTCGGATTGCTTTTGGTTTGCCTGTCGGTGGGGATTTGGAGTACGCTGATGAAGTAACTCTTGCCAGAGCCTTAGAAGGACGCCGGGAGCTAGATTAGCTAGGATTGCTATATTCTGAGAAGGGCATTATTTTTTTACTAGAATATATGCTGTCACATAGTCAGGTAATGCCTTGCTATGCTCCTCAAAATCTTGTTTATTCTGAAAAATACCTGCTAGATAATCAAGTTGATGAAGATTAGGTAAAAATGCTCCACCTGTATCTGCAATGACTCCCAGTCGCAGGTGTTTTTCTCCACCTTTAATATACTCAGTCACAATGACTTTACCCAAACCAATATTCAAGACATCTCCAGCAAAGGTCACTCCTGGAAGGATAGAAATTTTTGCATCTATTTTATATCCATAACCTTTAATAGCATCAACTTGTCGAAAATACCAATAACGTTTTTGCGCTTCAGCGGATACTCCTCGGATATATGGCATTTCATTACTTCTATCGACATTAAAAAATGCCTTAGAGCCATCAGTAAAATTAACGACTATTGTACCCTCCATCAGCGCTTCTTCTAAACCATGACGAGTTAGATAAGCAAGAGTCTCAACTTTACCCTCTTCTTTACCACCAGGTTCATAAATACCTGATAGTACATCTTTCTTTGTATATCTTGTATAAAACTTATTGGTATTCGTGTTTGATTTTAAGCTGTAAATTGGTGTATCAAAAGTAGAAGTTTTTGTATGAGAACCTGGATGCGTAAACACGGCATATTTTGTAATTCTTAGTTGTTTTTGATGAGAGTTGTGTGGATTATAAGCAGACCACTTAATGACACGAAAATGAGTGTTCAGAAAATTAGGATCTTGTAATCGAGTCACTCGACCATGAGCTATGTCTTTCTGCAAGACAGCAATCATAAAATCTAATGTCTTGAGAACATCCTGTATAGTAACTCCTTGAGAACCCAGCAATCCTGGACGTAGAATCTGGGGGTCTTGATCAGCGTAGTTTTGGAAATAGTTTCTTGTATTGGACAGAACGGTTAATAACTTGGCTTGATTAAATTTAACCTTAACAACTGGTAATGTTGCTGGAGAGAGAATATCATTGCCCTTAACGCTATACCTATAACTTTGCGACTCATCTATAACAGGATATGATATTTGCTGAGCAACCAAAGCTTTCTGCTGACTTAAGGCAAGCTTAGTTTGCTGTCGAGGTAGAGGAGCATTTTCCTGCGCAGTTAGGTGTTGTTGAGGTTGACTAGTTGTTGATTGAGCATCTGAAGAACTACTGGCTACACCAAGAAGCAATAAGGCAGCACAACCTACTGGAAAGCGAAGTTTTTGACTGAAGAACAGACTCATAAATTTAGATAATCAATTTTAGCCAGCCTTGCGATAACGAGAACAGCTTATACCATTTCACTTAAAGGTTGATAAGTTTGACAAACAGGGAGGACAGGGAGGATAGGGAGGATAGGGAGGATAGGGAGGACAAGGAGGACAGGGAGGACAAGGAGGACAGGGAGGACAAGGAGGACAAGGAGGACAGGGAGGATAGGGAGGACAGGGAGGACAGGGAGGACAAGGAGGATAGGGAGGATAGGGGAGAGGATTTGTATCTAAAATTTAGTGTAATGTTATTACACTATTCCTAGACGCACAGTAATAGTATCTGAAAATCAATAAATAAAGTATCATACTGATTTTTGTAGGAAATTTTTCACAGTTTATTCCAGTGTAAATAAACAAGAAAGCCCCTAGTGGATCACTTAAGGGCTTCCTGTAAGCAGTGGTCAATTTGACCACTGTTTTGGATGTCTCAAAAGTTTACTTTTAGGCTACAGTAAACTCTTTTTTCTCAACTATTACCTCTGAACTTTATCTACTATGGTGATGTTGTAGCAGTGGGGGTAGCAGTTGGGCTAGTTGTTGCTGTTCCAGAAGTTTTCTTCTTCTTTTTGTGTCTGGTGGTAGCCTTACGAGTGGATGTAGTTGAAGGATAAGTGGATGTGCTTGAAGGACTTGTTGTAGTTGGATCTGAAGTCGTTGTAGACATCTGCGCTTTGACTATTGGGGTCAAACTAGCAACAGGGATACCAACTGCCAAACCAACACTGAGGGAGAGTACTACAAATCTAGTAACCTTACTCATTTTAAACTTTAACTCCTCACAGAAGAGAGCGTAAGTACTTGTCTGAGTATACCATTGAATCAAGACATAGCCTTAGTATTTCTTCAAAAAAGTGTTCGCAAGAGAAAATGAGTGTCTGCTATAATGGAAACCGCGCATAAAATAATCTATCTATAGTTTTATCTATAGTTTTAAAATTAAAATTCTTTCTTTTAAGAATCAAGTATTCAAGTTTTAAGCAATTGCTCTTTTTTGCAAAGTAAATCCTCCTGTGACTAGACCAAAATACTTAGAAAGAAAGTCTGTGGTCCAATTGCAAACAGACGCATCTACAGGTGAACATTTACAGCGTGCTCTTGGTGCTATCGACCTAGTAACCTTGGGAATTGGCTGCATTATCGGAGCGGGGATTTTTGTCCTCACTGGTACAGCTGCCGCTCAGTATGCTGGACCTGCTATTATGCTTTCCTTTGTCCTGGCAGGGATTGCCTGTGGATTTGCTGGGCTTTGTTACGCTGAGTTTGCTGCTTTATTGCCTATAGCAGGAAGTGCCTACACTTACGCATACGCAACTTTAGGTGAAGTAGTTGCCTGGATTATTGGTTGGGATCTGTTATTGGAATATGCTCTAGGAGCTGCAACAGTAGCTGTTGGTTGGTCAGGTTACATGATCAGCTTCTTAAAAGATGTGGGAATTACACTTCCCGCAAGCTTAACGGCAGCTCCTGGAACTCATGTAGTGTTAACTGATAACTCAACAATAACAGCAGTGTTCAACTTACCCGCATTTTTAGCCATTATAGCCTTAACACTGCTGTTGATGATTGGCGTTCGCGAGTCTACTAGGTTTAATGGCATTATTGTCGCTGTTAAATTAGCCGTAATTGTTACTTTCATATTGTTTGGGGTCTCGCATATTGACCCTGCTCACTGGACACCCTTTATTCCACCTAACACTGGAAAATTTGGTGAGTATGGGTTTAGTGGCATTCTGCGTGGTGCAGGCGTCATATTTTTTGCCTACATTGGATTTGATGCAGTGTCCACCGCAGCCCAAGAAGCAAAGCACCCTCAACGAGACATGCCTATCGGTATTATTGGTTCGCTGCTGATCTGTACATTACTTTACATTGTAGTTGCTGGTGTACTAACAGGGCTAGTCTCTTATAAAGCCTTGAACGTAGCAGACCCAATAGCTGTAGGGGTAAACGTAATTGGGTTAAAATGGCTGGCGATCGTCGTCAAAATTGGAGCCATTTTTGGTCTCAGTTCAGTCATGCTGGTATTGACCTATGGACAAACGCGAATTCTCTACACTATGTCTCGTGATGGATTGTTACCCCCTTTCCTAAGTAGAATTCATCCCCGGTTCAAAACTCCTCACATAACCACCTTAGTGTTAGGGACTTGTGTCAGTTTGATAGCTGGTTTAGTACCAATCTCCACTCTAGGTGAGTTAGTGAGTATTGGAACTTTGTTTGCATTCATTGTTGTATGTGCAGGAGTATTGTATCTACGCTATACTCAGCCTTCTCTATATAGACCATTCCGCTGTCCACTTGTGCCATTTGTTCCGGTCACGGGTATTTTTATCTGCTTATACTTAGTTTTTGGTCTACCTCAAGAAACTTGGCTACGTCTTTTTGTTTGGCTAATAGCAGGTCTATTTATTTATTTCTTCTACGGTCATTCCCATAGTGTGCTGCAACAAGACCGCAGATGAATAACAAATTTTGACCACAAAATTTTATAATCTATATTCTTCCTCCAGGCAAAGCCATGCCAACTAATTTAATCATTCTTGTTGCTGCAATAGTTGTGGCATTGATAGTCTTTAGAGCTTTGCTCAGTCTACTAAAGACATTCCTAAGTACAGCGATCGCTATTTTTATCGTCATTGTAATCTTAAGATTTTTCGGCTTTAGCACCAATGACCTTATGCATGAGCTTAACCACCTAGGGCAAACTCTCCAGCATTTTATTGAAACAAAGTGAACTGATCGAGTTAGGGATAGGGAATGGGGCATGGGGCATAGTAGAGAGTATCTGTCCTCCTTGTCCCCCTTCCCTTGTCCTCCTATTTACCCTTTCTTTCGGCTCTTAACTGCTTAACATCTGTGGGTATTCCATCCACCTGTAATAAGCCCTTCATTTCAAAGATTTCCCATATAGTTTGTGTAGCCGCATTATGAGAATCCATACTGGAGCTATCTACACGCCGAAAGTGCAATGAAACTGTTGCATTTCCAACATCTAAATTGATTAATTTCAGATCAGGTAACCATTCTGGCAAGTACGGTTGCATCTTCAAATTTTGTTGAGATGCATTAGCTTTTAAACCCAGGATAGTACGGATAAGAAAGAAAATGGAACCTGCTGCCCAAGCTTGAGGAATATTGGCATCAGTGTAGGGGACAGGAAAACCATCGACTTGTCGTTCAATTCCTGCAAAAAGTTCTGGCATTCGTCCAGCTTCAAAATAACTAGCAGCGCTAAAGATCCCCTCTGCAATACGATTAGCTTCCTCGTGGTAACCGTATCGCTTCAATCCAGCAGCAATTATAGAATTGTCATGAGGCCAGACACTACCTACGTGATAACCAATTGGGTTGTAAGCTGGATTTTGAGCCGACAAAGTTCTTATTCCCCAACCACACCACATATCATTTTGAAAGAGGCGCTCAACAAGCCTTTGTGCTCTTTGTTTTGGTACAATACCAGACCAGAGCAATTGGCCGGGATTTGAGGTGATCGACTTGATTTGCTTCTTATGATTGTCTAACCCAAGACAATAAAAGCCCTCATCCTCCATCCAAAAATGGTCATTGAAGCGTTGGTAAAGGTCTTGAGCCTTCTGTCGTAGTTCCTGAGCACGTTCATGTTCCTGCCATACCTCATAAATATCAGCTGCACGTAGCCACGCATCATAAACATAGCCTTGAACCTCACAGAGTGCGATTGGTGGCTCGACTAAACTGCCATCTGGGTAAACTATAGAGTCTCCTGAATCTTTCCAGCCTTGGTTGCGCAAACCTTTAGAAGAACGAGTCAAATACTCAACAAACCCATCACCATCAAAATCCCCATATTTGTCAATCCAAGCTAATGCCTTCTCAAGAGGAACTCGGCACTCCTCTAGCATTGTTAGATCAGCATTCCAGCTATAAGTTTCAGCTAAAGCAATGATCCAAAGAATAGTACTATCTACTGAGCCATAGTAAGGTGTATATGGCAACTGATGCATTTGAGTTAACTCATCACGTCGCAATTCATGTGGCATTTTGCCTGGTTGAGCATCACGCCAGTCATCAACTTCTGTTGCCTGTAACTGAGTTAATCTCAACAAGGTTCCATGAGCAAATTTATAAGAAACTGCAATCGTTTGTAAGCTGGCAGTAACCGAGTCACGCCCAAACACAGCCATAAACCAGGGTATACCAGCCGCAGGCATCCAGAAACTTTCTCCGTTGTCTTCTACCTGAATCCGTAGCGCTGCCATATCTATAAGTGCCTGCTGATAATAGCCCATAATCTCAGCATTCGATGATTGCAACTGTGTTGCATCGCTCAGAAACTCATTTCTGACCTTTCCTGCTTCTGTATTCTGAGATTGAACACAGGTTTGTTGAGGTGTGAAGACTTTGCCATCTGCCAAAGCTATAAAATTAAGACAGGTATGCCAACTCTTACCTGAAGCAATCACAACATCAAATATGAGACGGCCATTGGCATAGCGTGGCTGAGAACTGGAATCAACTGCTTGTGTGACTAACCCTCTGAGGAAAGAACCGTTGCGATACTGAGTTGTCAGTGTGTTATTTTGCCATGTTGTTTCTGTCTCACCACGTGTCAAAATATGTTTTGCCTTGACCTCAAAGATATCAGCAAAATCTGAACGGATCGCCAGCATGAGTTGAAACTCAACTGGTTCATGGTAATGGTTAGTTATGTCAATATCCTCATGCATACCCCCAACAACATCACGGCGAATACTTACCATTAATCGCTTAGCCGGTAATGTACCGTTGACTGTAATAAATTCTGAGTTGGTAAATTGGTAAAGCGCGCTATGGTATGTGAGAATGCTGGATGTCAATAGCTGGAGTGGGTAACGGTTGAGAGAAATTTCGTAGTAGGAGATGAGCCGTGTATCTTCTACGAAAAAACCTTGAGCAAGACACTCGTCAATTGAACCGTCGGATGCAGTGACAAGAAAATTAGAGCAATCATTAATTGTGATCTGTCCGGAGTTGACAGAAACTCTTACTGGCATAGTGGATATTTTATATTCTTATTTTTTGTTTTACTTTAAATGTTTACAGTAACTATTGCTTCTGGCTGTCGAGATAATATTTATATCAACCAAAAGAAATATACAAATTTCATAGTTGTTTAATTATGTAAAAATAACTATACAAACTATACAGTTTGTGACTTCTCTTCCATAGGAATTAGATGAATTTCATTGAGATTTCACTTTTATGTGAAACCCTGTCTATAGAAGATTTTGATAACTCTTTTGTGAAAGCTTAATATGCGACTTTTATTAGTTGAAGATGAGCCAGATTTAGGCGCTGCAATTAAACAAGTTCTCAATCATGATGGATATGTGATTGATTGGTTTCTTGATGGAGCTCAAGCATGGCTCTATTTAGAAAGCGGTTGGACTGACTACACAGTAGCTATTATTGATTGGATGTTACCGGGTTTATCAGGGTTAGATCTTTGTAAAAAACTGCGAGCTAAAAATAGTGCTTTGCCAGTATTAATGCTGACCGCTAAAGACCGCTTAGAAGAAAAGATTATCGGACTAGATAGTGGTGCAGATGACTATTTAGTTAAGCCATTTGCAATGGCAGAATTGTTGGCAAGGTTGCGAGCATTGCAGAGGCGATCGCCCCAGATTCAACCCCGACACCTCCAAGTAGGTTGCCTGACTTTAAACTACAATAGCCATGAGGTTATTCGTCAGGATGCCAATGCTCAACAACAGGTTATATCTCTGACAATTAAGGAATTCCAACTGTTAGAATATTTCATGAAGCATCCTAACCAAATTATTAGCCGCGACCAAATTATCAATCAGCTTTGGGAAATTGGTGCAGAGCCAATTAGTAATGTTGTAGCTGCACAAATTCGCTTACTGAGACGTAAGCTAGGAGATGACAGTAGCGAATCTATGATTGAAACAATTTATGGTATAGGTTATCGTCTTAGAGTGTAATTGTGGAACGCAATCAGCTTTTTCGCCTGACTCGTTTACGGTTAGCAGCTTGGTACGCGTTCGTAATGGGCTGCATTTTAGGTTTATCTGGTTTCGGACTTTATCATGTGGTTGCCCATGCTTATCGTGAAACCATCAACAAGGGTCTGGAATCTGTCGGAACAGCTCTGTCTCACAGTATTGAACCAGTATGGCAGCAACCTGAACGCTTAAAGCAACTTGCTCAAGAAATCTCCTTAGAACTGTGTGCAGCACAAGCAAATTGCTTAACGACGAAAACAGTACTAACTCAACAACCGTTGACTGAAGCTACTAAGCCAGTCAATTACTATTTGCGCTTATTAGATAGTTCTGGAAAACCGATCGCCCTAGGTGGTCTGTATCTAGAACAATTACCCATTACTCTCCCAGCAAAGCATTGGCAAACCCTCACAGACCACTTAGGGAACAGTTACCGTCAAATTACTTTACCGCTATATACTCAAAACCAACTTTCGGGCTATTTACAAATCGGGCGTAGTCTCAATGACTTAAACCAGAATCTTGCTCTTTTGAGATTCACTTTACTATTAGGATGGCCAATCTCGATGATTTTCATCGGTTGGTCAAGTTGGTGGTTAGCAGGGTTAGCGATGAAACCTGTCTATCGTTCTTATCAGCAAATGCAACAATTTACGGCGGATGCAGCCCATGAGTTTCGCACGCCTTTAGCCGCAGTTCACTCTACAATTGAAGCTGCCATCCGAGTGTCTGAGCAACAAAGCCCACAGTCTTTACGTGAGTCGGAAGCAATGAGAGTTTTGCAAGTTCTCAAGCGACAGAATGCTCGACTCTCACAACTAGTCGGAGATTTGCTACTGTTGGCTCGATTGGATCAGCCACAACTTGCAATAGATCATCAACCCTGCTGTCTAAACGATTTAATTAGCGACTTAGTAGAGGAACTGGCATTTCTGGCAATTGAGACGCACGTCAATTTGCTTGCTAATGTACAAACACAAGAAAAAGTGTATGTTCTTGGTAATGAAGAACAGCTTTATCGTTTAATTTCTAACTTAATTGTGAATGCAATTCAAGCTAGCAAAAGTGAAGGTAGAGTTATGGTCTTTTTGGAAGATAGCGATCAGTATGCTTTTATTAAAGTACAAGATACAGGAATTGGTATTACTTTGGAGCATCAGAGTCGGATTTTTGACCGCTTCTACCGAGTTAATGATGATCGCTCTCGTCAAACAGGAGGATCAGGATTGGGTCTGGCGATCGCACAGGCAATTGTCAAAGCCCATAAAGGTAGTATTCAGGTGCAAAGCCAGCCAGGGTTAGGTAGTACTTTTACTGTACGGCTCCCTTTGTATAGCAATCCTGTGATCTAAGTGAGGGAAGCCAGAGGAGAGCAGGGGAGAGCAGGGGAGAGAGACAAGAAGGACAAGGAAAGGCATAGAGAGGTGTTTGTAAGTTGGTTAAAGATAGCTTTTTATTTGTAAGTAGGTGCTTTTTGAAGCCTTTAGAAAATTAACAAAGCTATCTTTTAGATTGATATTAACTTGTCTATAATACGACTAGCAGTAATTGATAAGAATTCTCGGTAAATAGCTTTAAATAGTTTTTCATACCAACTATTTAAGGTGTAGTTACACCGGATTCAATTTTGTTTATGCTTCTCCAGATATCAAGCTTTTTGATATGATATAAGCATATACAAAATGAGTGGTTAACAATGAATAAAAAATGGGCTACTAAACGCCTTACTATAAATTTGGCGTCATACGAAGTCGAGAAGCTTGAAAAGTTTTGTGAAGAGACAGGGAGACCAGTAACAGATGTTATTCGAGAACTCATTCGAGGATTGCCACTCGATGCATCTACTCCATCACTCAAGAAAAGCTGACAAGTGTTAATGATCTGTAATGTTTCTATTAACAGCAGGAAAAAAACAATCTTTGACAAAAAGTATGGGCTATGCATAGCAGCAATGCTCAAGACATTTGCTCTAGGTTGGCTGGGTACAATGCAGGGAAACACTGAGTAATTCTCAAGTCTGTTATTGTCTTTTTAGGAACTCAATAATTTTTGTTGAAAACGAACATTAGCTTCTTCAACAGTCAAACGACTTTGACTGTTCACAATAGTTATTAAATCCGCTAAATAACATTATGCATTTGCGTTCTGGCCAGCAGTTACGCAGATTTTTTATGCTTTGTTGGAAAGGGTTGTTGAGTCAAGGAATTCAGAGAACCTTAGTCTTTATTTTTTCGATTGACAAAGTTTCTGTTTGAGAGATTGTCAAGAACTGAATAGAAATGATATCCTTACTTCTCCACTGAATTTGATACATTGTCTCATTAAGTCATTCTTATTAGCACATTCATCATGATAACATGACAAATTTTCTAGTAAGAATGCTCGAAAGCATATTATGGTCTCGCTGTTTGGGCTATTTCTTAGTAGAATGCCCATTTTGTTGACAGGAGAAAAAAGTCTAGTTGGAATTAGTCAAAAAGAAAGTAAAACTTTACCTTGACTCTTGCTTTCAAAAATAATAGGCATTTACCACTCAAATAACTTCACAAACTCTTTATTGAGAGTTTTTCATACTTTATATCTAAGTACAAATAACAATGACACTTATTGATAGTTCAAAAATTTGGGAGCAAACATTTAATGAAGAAAGTTTATTGCATGGCATTACAAGTAAGATCAAGCAATCACTCGAACTGAAAGAGATATTGGCAGCTGCTGTTGCTGAAGTGCGTTCCTTTCTGAGTATGGATCGAGTGTTGGTCTATCGGTTTAATACTGATGGAAGTGGTGAAGTCATTGCTGAGTCTATACATGAGCAACGTTTACCATCTTTGTTGGGATTACACTTTCCATCTGACGATATTCCACAAGGAACGCGCAACATGATGCTGTGGGCGCAGCAACGTTCGATTGTTGATGTCACAAGCGGAATCATTCAACTATCGCAGCTAGGGAGTCCAGAAATAGATCACTCTCTAGTGATTGAGAATAATACCTACACTCGAAAAGTAGACCCATGCCATATTCAATACCTAACGGCAATGGGTGTACAATCTTCAATTGCAGTGCCGATTATACAGCATGGTTTCATAGAGCAATCAGGACAACCTCAACTGTGGGGATTACTAGTATCGCACCATAGTGAACCACGAACAGTGTTGCAAAGGGAACTGGGTATAGTACAGCTGATTGTGGATCAGATATCACTGGCGCTTCATCAAAGTCAACTACACACCATCTTCCAGACTTCACAAAAAAGAGAAGCTATAGTTAATCAAGTTGCTAGTTTATTATCGCAGACATTGCCTCTAATTCAATGGCAGGCGGCATTAGAGGCAATGGTAGCAGCTTTTGATGGGGTAGGTGGCAGACTTTATATTGAATCCAGTGGAGAACTTTATACTTGGGGTGACCAGCCAACAATTTCTGAGTTTGAGACAGCAGCAAACATCGTTATTGAACAGCATCCTCTATGGCAAAGCTGGATGGCAGACAG
>JAJPJF010000430.1 GCA_021324415.1 Nostocales cyanobacterium Centralia_MAG_434 | reverse complement strand
GCTAGTTATCATGACTTACACTATCGCTACAAATTGCAGACGGCGGTTAACATAGCATTTTGCTGGGACGCTCCAGCTGACCGCAAAGCGCGGCAAGAACTAGAGCTAAGTTTGATACTGAAATGGCGATCGCCCTTCAACAAAGAATGCTGGCAGTGGTACGGGCAACCGTTTGGGTAAATTTAGATACGTTAAACTTCAGCTAACATCCGGTTATTGGTTCTCTTCGCCCAATTCCCAGCTCAATTAACTTATCTTTAACACCATTAGGAAAATTACCACAGTAATAATAATGTTTGTGCATAATATCAACAAGATAAAATCCTTCTTTACCACCATTAATTTTACGAAGTTGGCTTGCAGCTTCACGCATAGTTATACCAAAAGAGGCAAACAAATCATCTAGTGACATGGACGGTAAGTTAAACGGGTTGTAAAAAGATTCACCTCGTATAAAATGCCATTGAGTACCACAGCGGCGCACAACGCGGTAATAAATAGGTGCAACAATGTATGCGTCTAAATTATCCATGATGCAAATGTTAGAATATTGGATAAAACAGCCCCTAATCCAACTAGGGGCTGTAACTAACTAGTGCTTGTGCCTAGTTATCTTGTTCATTTGAGGGAGGATCTAGCTTGTCTTCTAGTTCCTCCCTCGCCTCATCATCGTCAATAACATTTGACTCACCAGTTATGATGTTTTGACGTTCCCAAATATTGTGAAACAACCGCAACAACACAACAATGGGGTTAAATGTGTTTTGACGACCATTACCGTTATTACTCAGGCTTTTTACCTCCTTTTTTTAGTAGAAAGTGAAGGATTTATTTCCTTCACAATTAATATTTTATAATAGTTAAATAGGAATAATCAATATTTTTAATTTAATATTTTTATTAATGAACAATTCAAATCAGTACAAAGATTAAGAACGTAAAGGGTATACAGCTAGCAAGATTACAAAACAGTTGGTTGATATAAAATAGGAATTTTTGGACATCTCACAAGCAAGATTGACATTAAATTAAATCAATTAACTTCGGTTCTTTTAAGAGGAAGCGATTGTCCTTGATTGAGAAATCGCTTAAAAAGTGCATGAAAATTAGACTTTGACCTTTGAATTCCATTTACCGTACTAATACTATTCGGTTTTCTACACCTTTAATCATATCTATTTTCTGGATCGGTAATCATCATTTCACTTGTGCTAAAAACAGAATTCACACCCTTTTTATCAATAACTAATATGAGATTAAAGCAAGCAATTAAACTCTGAATTAAACAAGATAAGACAAAGGATAAATTATGTTAACTCGTTACAACCCCTGGCAAGACTTCAACACTCTCCAACGTCAAATCAACCGTTTGTTTGATTCAGCTATAGAACCTAACACAGTAGGTGAAAGAGCTTTTACAAAGGTTCCCGCTGCCGAACTGCATGAAACCGCAGATGCTATTCACTTGAAGCTAGAAGTTCCAGGTATTGAAGCTAAAGACCTGGATGTACAAGTTACAGAAAACGCTGTTGCTATTAGTGGGGAACGCAAATCTGAGAAAAAGACAGAAGACAATGGTCGGACTGTGACTGAATTCCACTATGGTAAATTCCAAAGAGTCATTCCTCTCTCTGCTCGAATTGAAAATACTAACGTTACAGCAGAATACAAAGATGGCATTTTGAATTTGACACTGCCTAAGACCCAACAAGAAAAGAACAAGGTCGTTAAGGTTAATTTAGAACAAGCTTCCGCTTAACGGGTTGTTACTAGCAATTAGTTGTCCTTAATATTTAGCCTGGTTGCTTTTATGCACCGGGCTTTTTTATTAATTTTGGTAAGTTGAGTAATCACTCTCGCATACTGAAAAAGGGTAAAGAGGAAATCCCCTTTAACCCCGTTTAGCTATGGGTTTCTCTTGTGTGTAAACGCAATTCTTGAGAATTGATGTCTGCTCTGTTATTTTAGTACATATGTACTGCTAAAGCAATAGCAATTTTTATGTTCTTGTGTGGCATGATGAAAACCTTTGCTGTAGAATAAATACACCAAATTGCTTGACTTCTTCTAGTACTAAAAAAATGCCGATCTATAAACAGCGCTATGCAGACAACTGGCAGGAGATAGCACGGCAAGTGAAAGAAGCTGCTGAATGGAAATGCCAGCATTGTGGACAACAATGCTTGCGTCCTGGAGAGAAGCCACAAGGGATGTCACGAAAAGAGTGGACGATGCTCACGCTAGCGGTTCATCATTCTAATTTCACACCTGAGGATAATCGCAGAGAAAATCTCATACCTCTTTGTAGTCCATGTCACATCAAGCGACATGCAAGAGGACGGTCGAACACTTCGCCAGGGCAGTTAGAATTGCCATTGTAGATTTAGGGTCTCGTGATGATTGTGGCGATTGCATGATTGCACTGGCCCCTTGGGCCAATCAGCTTCGCTGCTGGGCTTTGCCCAATCGCACTTCGTGCAGTGCTATGTAGGGCAATCACGCGGATCTCACTGAACCCTGCCTGGGCGATTGACCCTTTGGGTCAGTGCCAGAGGCAATCGCCTGAAAATATTCATCCCAACTATAAAGAAAAAAATTAATAGATCTAAGTATTAATCCTCAGAATTTCCTCAGAATTAACAAATACTGTATAAAGTTAGTATTAAGCATATACTACATTTCTTATAGTCGCTAAGTATCCTGACAAATCAGTCGTTATTGATATTTGACCAGAGTGTCAGCAATCTACGAAATCGCTTGATAAATGAGGTAATTAGGCGCTATAGCAAATTAAAGAAGTTAGCATCAACCTGTAGTCGCCTTATAAAAAGCTAGTAGAAGAATTGATAGCGAGTGCGTATATCACAGTCGATATATCACAGCCGATAGATTTCATGTGATGAAACAGGTTACTAATAAACTGGATACTGCACGTAAGGCAGAAAAAAAGTGGCAATGCTTTTATTAGAAGAAGGGAGAGCGTTATGGACACATACAAAACGGCTGCTTCAACAGGGTTCGATGTGCTTGTTAACCAGTACAAAACGCCCAACATTTTCGACGGAAATTTTTGGTTTGCCGGGAACACACTACGTACTTGTCTTAGCTACTTGATTGTGACACAACAGACAGATACTCAAGGGATCTTGACAGCCGCCTACCAAATTTATCTAGACCTATTCCGTAATCCTGGTTGGTGGCGCGACGATTACGGCTGGTGGGGCAATGCTTTCATTATAGCTATTAACAATCGACAGCGGCTTGGATATCAAGGCTCATCTTACGATGGTTTGTTCCAGAATCTTCTTGATGCCGCGCAATTTTGCTGGGAGCAACTGGCAGACAACTGGAGCGAGAAACTCTACAACAGCCAGGGGATCGATAACGCTGCTGACAGCGCTGATATTGAGGGGGGTGTTTTCAATACCGACTCCAACGCATCGGTGATGAGCGGCAGGAACTCCGTTACAAATGAGGGATTCTGGATATTATCACAGGGCCTCGCCCAATTGACTGGCGATCCCAAGTATGCGGAAAAGGCTTCTGCCGAGAGTAACTGGTTCCAGCAATGGCTGGCACTTCCCAACAAGCAGCCAGGAAAGATTGGGATACTCAATCAACAGGGGTTAGTATTGGAACGTCCCATGGGAAATAAGACGGATAACGCCTTTTACTGGTCAGGAGATCAAGGCCTCTTTATTAGAGCAATTAGAGCACAACCGATTGCTGGCTCAAATGCCATAGAAATTGCAAATTCTGTGATTACCAACATGACTGATGAGGACAAAATCCTACACGAGTATGTAGGTTTTTTACAATATTGGGAGCTCAGCCCGTTCATCGCTGACTACGCCACCGGAAAAGGCATCTTCATGCGGAACCTGTCAGGACTCAATCAAGAATTTGGTCAATTCACCGACTTTATTAAAAGAAATGCTACCGCTGTTTGGTGTAATAAGTTGCCAGGAAATCAGTTTACATTTAACTGGAATCCTCCGGTTCCTAACCAGGAACCGACGATTCTGCGTGTGGATGGCAAAAGTAATGAGCTATGTGACTTGATCATGCAAACTGCCGGCCAAGATGCACTCAACGCAGCTGTGCTGATAGCGCCCGATGAAGCCATTACGTGCCCACCTCCTCGCTGACTCCACCAGCTACACCCCAGCTACCATAGCGTGGATAGAGCTTGCTTTATCCATGCCTAATCTATACTTTTGCAGTTTTTGCACTTCAGTTATCGATTAACAAGTGTGCTTGAGCTTTTATGTAGTTTTGGTAAGCTCAACCTGTATATGCAACACTACTCTACGTATGACAGAAGTTATGGCGGCGCGCGGATCTGATTGCGCGGATGGGTAGATGTTTTTTAGTGAGTCTTTGAAAAATTGCCGAGATCGCTTACCCTATCAGCATTTCAGCAGTTACATTACCTTGACCCATCCGCACCTCTTAT
>JAJPJF010000289.1 GCA_021324415.1 Nostocales cyanobacterium Centralia_MAG_434 | reverse complement strand
CGTGCTGTGAGCCGATGAACTCCATGTTGTGTTGCTAATTCATTTTCTGAGGGTAGACGTTCACCAGGACGATACACTCCTGCCATAATATCTGCCATCAGCTTTTGTGCTATCTGATTATAAATAGACTTATCTGTACGCTGATCCTTCATAGAAACTCCCAAGACGTTATTTAAAGATTATTAAGCCATGGTTGTAGCACTAGTGGGCTCGTAGCAGCGTAAATACATGATAATTAAAACTCATGAAAATGAGATAGATTAATCGACGAAACCACAACTGTAAGCCACTTTTCCTGCAACCCATGTTGCGATCACTTGAGGTAATCCATTTACCAAGTCAACTGTCAACAAATCAGCACGTTTACCTACAGCAATTTCCCCACGATCATATAACTTTGAAGCTTGAGCAGGATTATAAGTCACCAAAGCAACAGCTTGTGGTAGGCTTAACTCGGAAATCTGTGTCAGGTGAAATGCTGCAGCCAGTAACGTTCCAGGCGCATAGTCAGAACATAAACAACTAGCAACTTGATGATGCACAGCCTCAATTGCTTTGATTGAGCCACTCTGACTCTTACCTCGCAAAATATTAGGTGCACCAAAAATGGTATGCATTCCCAAAGCTTTGGCAGCTTTTGCTGTCTCTAAATTGATGGGAAACTCACTTAATCGGACTCTCATCTTTGCCATTGTCTGCACTCGTTCTGGAGTATCATCATCATGGCTAGCAATTTGAACATTTTGATGCAATGCTTTAGAAATTAAAATATCAATACGAGATTTAGCACCTTCAGCACTTTGTAATTTCTTTTGCACTATTGCTTCTGCTTCTGCAGTAGTTTTTTTATACGTTTGTGACAAATAGTTTTGATAGGCTTGTAGATTTTTAAATTGCCCTTGTCCTGGTGTATGGTCCATTAAAGAAACTAGATGTATAGAGTTTTCCGCCAGTAATTGTAGAAGAACTGGCAAGGCTGTAGAATCAGTAATCTCATAACGACAATGAACACGATTATCAACTAAAGCATGAGGCTGATAAGTATGAATTGATCGCACTATTTCTGCTGCAATATCATTATTACGAACTCCCAATTCTTCATGAGCAAAAGAGATTGCATGAAAAGGCGTTGTAATACCTGCCATAGCATTCCGCCTATCAATCTGTGATATGCCAAATTGCATAGGAAATAAAGTTCCAGGACGGGGTTCTATTTCCTTCTCTATCGCATCGCAGTGTAAATCAATCATCCCTGGCATTAGAGTTTTGCCATTGAGATTGATAACTTTAGCATTGTAATCAACTACAGGGTTAATAGCAGCAATTTTTTCATTTTCAATCAATAATGAGGCATTTTCTATAACCTCATCCAATAAGATAATTTGAGCATTTGTTAAGTAGGTTTTCATGATTTTGAGTCAATTTTTGGATTGAGCAAGTTTTACAAATTTTAATTATTCATTCAATTAGGAAGCAGAGGAGAGCGTAACTACAGTATCTGCTGTTTCACTAATTAGCTTATGGTCATGAAAAATTGCTAATATACCAGTACCTGATGCTTTAATCTTTTGAACCATCTCTAGCACTCTAACTGTGGAAGCAGGATCAAGACTTGCGGTAGGCTCATCTAGTAATAGCAGTCGGGGTTGAAGAATAATTGCACGAGCCAAGTTAACTCGTTGTTTCTCCCCACCGGAAAAAGTGGAGGGTGAAATTTCCCATAGCCTCTCTGGTAAGCTAATTTGACTTAATAATTCCTTAGCTTTTTCTCTAGCTTGAGTGCGTTGTATCCCTAAATCAAATAATGGTTTTGCAACAACATCAACAGTCGATTGTCTTGGCAAGCAGTGAAGAAATTGAGTGACAAAGCTAATTTCTGATTGACGCAGTTTCAAAATATCGTATTCACTAGCTTTTGCCAAATCTATCCAGGTACCAGAGGTTGTCTGATAGTAAATAGCTCCCTCAGTAGGTAAATAAGTTCGATAAATACATTTAAGAAGACTAGATTTTCCTGTACCAGAAGCACCTGTTAAAGCTGTCAATTTTCCCTGATGAACTTCCAAAGATATCTTTTGGGCTGAAGGAATAGTCTTCGCTTGTTCATGAAGAAAAAAGCTTTTACATAGGTTTTCTGTACGTAATATGATATTTAAAGACATGATTTTTTTCCTGACTACAAAGCAGAAGCAACTAACTGCTGTGTATAAGAGTGTTGAGGATCTTCAAGAATTTGGTCAGTTAAACCCGATTCGACAACTCGACCATATTTCATAACAATTGTGCGTGATGTTAAAAGACGAATAACACCCAAATCATGAGTAACGACTATCATCGCTACTTTTAATTGCTGCTGAAGTTCTAAGATTAAGTCGAGAATTTTTGCCTGGACAGATAAATCCAATCCAGTTGTCACTTCATCCAGAAATAATAATGGTGGTTCAGTGGCTAAAGCACGAGCAATTTGGACGCGCTGTTGCATACCACCAGAAAAGTTTTTAGGTAATTCATCAATCCGCTCAATTAAAAATTCAGTACGAGCAAGGAGAGTTTTAGAGCGATCGCGTATTTTTGTATAGTTGATACAATCACTGACCAACAAACGTTCAGCAATATTTCCTCCTGCAGAAACTTGAAAATTTAAGGCTAAGTGGGGGTTTTGATAAACCATGCCAAACCTATGATTCCTCAACCACATAGCTTGAGCAGAATTCAAGGCAAACAAATCATAAGTTTTATTTTTTTCGAAAAAACTTGCACTGCCTTGAGTAGGAGCTTCATCAAAATATAGCATTTTTACGAGCGAGGACTTGCCGCTTCCAGATTCTCCCATAATTCCGAGAATTTCACCTTGATAAAGGTCAAAAGAAACATTGAAAGCAGCAACAATACTTTTACAGTAAGGGCAGATATTGGTATTAGCCTCAGGACCAGTTGAAGTGAAACATTGAGGACAATTTGACCCGTATATTTTTGTCAAATTTCGAACTTCTAAAATCTTATTCACTCAGTGTCTCCCTAAGTGCTAGCTGGCTATTACAGTAATCACTATCAGAACATTGGTAAACTTTTTCTCCTGTATTGCCCAAAAATTCATCTAAAAAACTAGTCGTAGAACCACACCTAGCACAAGCACGACGTTGACCCTTTTCATCAGTAAAATCTTCTACTCGAAATGGAATATCTTCAAAGCAAAGAGGTTGAGCATTTGTGTAAGGTGGGACTGCATAAATTTTTTTTTCTCTGCCAGCACCAAATAAATATAAGCATTCAGATTGGTGCAGTTTTGGCACATCAAACCGAGGAATTGGTGATGGGTCAATTACATAAGATCCGTTGATACGTGTGGGATAACGGTGAGAGATCGTAATCTCTGAAAACTTTATCATATCTTCATATAGTTTTACCCATAAACGTGCATAGTCTCCCCCACCATGCATAATTTTGCGCTTTTCTTCACTAGCTTCGACAACAACCAAAGGATCAGGATAAGGAACTTGCAGAACTAAAATTTGTCTTTCTTTCAAAGGAATTTCTGGTATGCGGTGGCGAGTTTGAATTAAGGTTGCTTCTTGGGTTCGCTTGGTAAGTTTTATTCCTGGACAAGTTTCAGCCGTAAATTTGCGGATGTTCACAGCATTCACAGAATCGTCACTACCTTGATCTATAACCTTGAGAGTATCATCAGCACCGATAATAGACAGGGTAATTTGTAGACCACCTGTACCAAATCCTCGTGCAATTGGCATTTCACGAGAGGCATAAGGAACTTGATAACCGGGAATGGCAACGGCTTTGAGGAGGGTACGACGGATCTCTTTCTTTGCGTCTTCATCTAGAAAGCCAAATTGATAGCCATACACGTTGCTTTGAGAAGTGGATGTATCGTTTTGGTGTTTGGTGGATGCGGTTTCTAATGATTTTGGTAGTAAAGTCATTCTGAAATCTTGCCTTCTTGGAAATTTTTCTGGGTAGTGCGGAGTCGATCCATATCCGATTGGAAGGTAACATAATGAGGCATTTTGTAGTGGGAAGCAAAACCCATTGATTCGATACCATCAATATGGAGAAGAACAAATTCTGGATCTTCAGAAGGGCTTTGGGAACCGTGTTTGATACCTTTTTGCAAAGCACGATCTAAGATGGCCATAGCAATAGCTTTGACTTCGTTGTGGCCAAAACAAGCCCCATAACCTAAACCAAATGTGGGTTGATCTTCGTTTTCCTGTGCTTCATACATAGACACAACCTCACATTCTGTCATCAGAACTTCACCAACTTCAACGAATTCACTAGTGACAGGATGCTGTAATTGAACGGGTAAGTACCCAACTCGTAACTCAGCAACAGTAGGGTGAATATCACCATAACCCCGCATATTGGAATAGGCGATCGCCAAAACTGAACCTGTTTCTCCACGTGCCATAGTTGCCAATGCTGCTGAACGTGGTACGGGGAAAACTAAAGGTTCTCGGGTAATGTCAAAGGGGTGTTCATGATGTTCTGTCACTGGTGGCAACAGCCCTTCTTGTCGTAAACTATCTAATACTTTAGGAAAAGTGGTTGGTAGCACTTCGTCTGGTATTTCTTTCAGCCATGTTTTAGCAATCTTACGAAAGTGTTTTGGAGATTCATCTAATAGTTCAAATCGAAAAAGACGTTGTAGGTAATCTGTTGTCGGTCCTAACATCTGTCCACCAGGAATATCTTTAAATGCAGCAGAAATGCGACGGATAAGACGCATATTTTTCCCACTATGGAGAGGTGTTTCTCCTAGTCGTGGACGAGTTGAACGATAGGCTCTAAGATAGAAAGCTGCTTCTAGGGTATCACCAGCACTTTGTTTAATTGCTAGTGAAGCTAACTCTGGGTGATATAAACCTCCTTCGGATAAAACACGACTGTGTAAAAAATGCAGTTGATTTTGGATAGCTTCTGTGGACAGAGGGGATGCTGTGTTATCTCTTGTTCTCAAGAACTCTAGTAACTTGACAGCTTCTGCGATCGCTGTTTCGCCGCCTTTGATTGCAACATAACCCATAATTGTATCTTCGATGACTCACTGTAAAAATTTAAAGCTTCAGAAACCCAATTTCCCAGAAAAACTAGGTTTCTCGGTTGTCACATGTTATTTAGGAGCACTATATGAGTCGTTCTGGGCAATGCCATAATTCGGTTAAAATCGACTAAAATCATGTCCACCCCCAAGGGGAAATTGGCAACCCACTCCTGACGATGAATAAACCATTTTGGATCAAATCCTTTGAGAGAAACTCTGTAAGTTTCTTTGACTCCAGCACCCGATAGTTGTAATGACACGTTCCCCGAACCTAGTGCTTTTCCTTGAAGGATTATGGTGGCTCCTTTTTCGGGGTTTGATAAATCTCCTAAGTGGGGAGTAAAGTTGCCAGGAGGATTTGTTGCATCTCTAGCTATGAATTTAGCTGTTTGGGGAGAATCACTAGGCGCTTGTAAAAGATGGCGATCGCTCCTGTTCACCAATTCATCGTCATCATTCAAGGTTACTGTTCTATCTAAAAGCGTCGCTAAGACTCCCAACAAAGCCGAAGAATTTCCTAAATGCTGACTTAAATCAGCAATTTCTCCTGGTCTGCTCATACATGTCAACAAGCTACGAAAAATCTTTTGTTGAATGTCTATTGTCCAAATGTTGTCAATCTTCAGCATCATCTTCTTGCTGGCTGAGTAAGGAAAAATTAACTTTCGTTTTTGCTAACATTGAACTTCTATGCGCTTCTTCCAAAGCTCGTTTTTCCATTCCTTGTTCAATTAAGTCAGCCACTTTTTGCCACCCTGGCAATTGATGAGCCATAACTGCATCAAGTACAGCTAAAGCCACTGCTAGTTCAATAGAATCATCCATAATAAAGGCAGCACCTTCAAAACTGGTATCACTACTTGAGTTTGAGAGTTCTATCCATGCGCTAGCCACTGGAATTTCTCCTAAAAAGTACGGTTGATGAAAGACACCATCTTCCATCTGTAACAAACTCAAGCCTGCCTGAGGTAAAGATTTATATCTAACTTGCCAGCCAGTCGTTAAATTCTCTGCTAACAATATAAGCTTTTGTGGCGCATGAGTTGTTAATGCTTTAATCCAAAGATTTCGAAGAGGAATTGTCACGATATTTTACTTCTTAACCAAGCTGAAAGGTAATCAATGGCGATAATGGTGATAATAATGATCAGAATAATAGCGGCAGCTTGATCGTATTCGAAAAAACGTAAACGAGAATTCAACTCGAAACCAATCCCTCCGGCTCCCACTAATCCTAGTACTGTTGCTACTCTGACATTGCGATCAAAGATGTATAGAGTGTAACCAATGACCTCTTGAATAATTGAAGGCCAAGCCGCAAACAACACTAACTGCAAAAAATTAGCTCCTGTGGCATTAATCGCTTCATAAATTCCTGGTTCGACTCGCTCAATACTTTCAGAAAAAAACTTGGTCAAGAATCCTGCTGTATGAAACCCTAAAGCCAATACCCCTGGTAAAGGACCAAGTCCTAAAGCTGATACAAATATTAGAGCCAATACCAAATCAGGTAATGCTAGTAGAAAGTTAAGCAACTCGCGTATTAGTCGGTAGGCAATGGGGTGAGGAGAAATATTTTTGGCAGCAAATGGGGTGAGAATGATACTCATAACAAAGGCTAAAGTCGTTCCCCAAAGTGCGATCGCCAATGTTTCCTTCATCAGTTTTACATAGTCAAGATACTTACTAAAATCTGGTGAACGATACCTTGCCAAATATTCAAAAACATCACCAAATCCCAAGAATAAATCTTTGAAGGAGATGTCTAAATGAAAAATTGCTAGCCCTACTAATACTAACCAAATAACTAACCAGAAAGGAACCCAATTGCGAGGTTTTTGAGGCAAGGAAGGAGGGGAAAAATCGTCAAACATTATCAAATCACTCGACTACGGAACCGATTAGACAATCTATCTAGTACAGTTACAGCTAAATAGATTGCTAATACAATCATCATGAGTCGGCTGTAGTTGAATAAGCGAATTGATGAGACCAACTCATAACCAATTCCGCCAGCACCTACTAAACCAACTATTGTTGCTGTTCGCACATTATGGTCAAGAATATAGAGCACTGTCCCAATCAAATCAGGAAACGCTTGGGGAAGCATCGCAAAAGTTATTAATTGCAACCAACTTGAACCTGTTGATTTGATTCCCTCAATTGCTTTACTATCTACCACTTCAATACTTTCAGCAAAGAACTTTGCCATAATGCCAGTGGTGACAAAAGTCAGTGCCATAATGCCAGGTAAAGAACCTAACCCAACTGCTGAGACAAACACCAGTGCCCAAACCACTTCCGGTAAAGCCCGCATGAAACTTAAAAGGTTGCGGCTAATGTGAAAAATGATTGGATGAGGACTACTGTTTCGAGATGCTAGTATTCCCAAAGGTAAGCTGAGAACAAGAGAAAAAGTCGTGCTTAAAAAGGCTATTTCCAAAGTCTCCAACAATTTTTGGAGTAGATCTGGCAAATAAGTCCATTCAGGAGCAACTATTAATTGCCGTGCAAACTCTAGCAGTCTTCCTGTAGATTTTACAATACGAATAACATCCACCTCAGCTAAAGAAGCAGTGAGATCTAGTGCTATCAAGACAATCAATAGCAGAGCAATTAAAGAAAACGGCGGTAAGCCATGACTACTTGGCCAGTGCCATTTCAATATTAAACTTCTCATCTAGGCTTCCATCCGGCTTACGATAAATAGTTTCTAAAATATCTTGTTGATGAAACAGCTCACAAGCTGTCCCATCAAACACAATTCGACCCTGATTGATACCAATGATCCGTTCAGCATACTGCATTGCTAACCCAACTTGATGTAAGCTGGCAACAACAGTCACGCCATCTTTTTTGCAGATCTCTAGCAGCAACTTCATAATTTCATCTGTACTCACTGGGTCAAGGCTGGCTACTGGTTCATCTGCCAAAATCACTGCAGGTTGCTGTGCTAATACTCGTGCGATCGCCACACGCTGCTGCTGACCACCAGAGAGTTTATTGGCACGATTCCAGGCAAAATTTGTCAAATTTACTCGTTCTAATGCCCAACATGCAATCTCGTAGTCTGTCTTGGGGAATAAATACAACAAACTCTCCCACCAAGAGCGGTGATACAATCTTCCGGTCAGCACGTTGGTCATGACATTCAAGCGGCTGACTAGGTTAAATTGTTGAAACACCATTCCAACTCGCGCCCGAATTTGACGGCGATTTTCTGCTGTTAGTTGACGCTCAGCAATAAATACTTTCCCCTCACTGGGAGTTTCCAAGCCATTCAATAAACGAAGGAGCGTAGATTTTCCTGCACCGGAAGGACCTAAAATAACGGTGAATTCTCCTGAGTTGATAGTTATAGTTGTCGGATGTAGAGCCAGAAACCCATTTTCATATTGTTTTCTGACTTGGTAAAGTTGAATCAAAGACATAATAGATTGTTGTGACTACTTTAGATTTTGATCTAGTGGTCTATCGCATTAGTTTTGAGAGGTTTGTAGTGAGCACAAAGCGTGCTCTCAGAGTTAAGAGATAAAGTCCTTACTACAAACTCTTCAACCCCTCATTATTAATGCGGCACGCTAGATCATTTCAGCATTTGTTCACGCTTGAGACCCAATTCCTTGACCATATCTCGAATTTTTTGATAGTCGGCTGGAGTGGCTGCATCGTAGCGAATGATGTCACCATAACCTGAGACTTTAATCTCTTTATCAGCTGCTAAGATTGCTTCTTTAATTTTCTTTTTAGTCGTGTCATCTAAACTTCTTCGATAGGTTAGAGGAGAACCTGGTAAAGGATCTGAGTAAACCAAAACACGATTGCTTTCTTTAGAAATTAATCCTTTAGTAAGCATCTTGGGATATGTGATATCATTGTCTGCTGCAGCATCTACAGTTTTGTTTTTAACAGCAAGCTCTGCAGCATCATGAGATCCAGCATAAGTAAGCTTTCCAAAAAAGTCTTGAGGCATTTTACCTGTGGCTTTCTTGATCATATAGGTAGGCATCAATGCTCCAGATGTAGAAGCGGGATCAACAAAAGCCACATTCTTACCTTTTAAATCAAGCAGAGATTTAATAGGAGAGTCTCCAGGGACAACGAACAAACTGCGGTATGTAGATTTGCCACTTTTTAGAACACCTACTGCAAAAGCTTCTGCACCTGCTTCTTGTTCGGCTAGTACATAAGAAAGAGGACCAAACCAAGCTATATCTACTCGATTTTTCTTCATCCCCTCAATCACTCCAGCATAATCTGTAGCCTGGAAAACTTTGACTGGGCGACCAAGTTTATCCTCGATATATTTTCGCATTGGCTCAAATTTATTTGCTATTTCTTGGTTATTCTCAGCAGGTATCAGTCCCATAATAATTGCTGAGTTTTCACCAGTGCTAACAGGTGTTGCTGAATACTCTGGTGTTGGTGCCGTTTCTTTACTAGCAATTTGAGAACCACAAGCTCCTAACAAAGGTAGCAATGCTATGAATAATAGAGATTTGCGACGAAGCATGGATGTAAAACTCCGGTTGAAGTGAAGGATAAATTGACGGAAGTAAGAGGGAAAACGCTACAATTCTTGTACCTAGATTAGGAAAGTAAAAATCTGCTGACCTGATATGACTTTTATATGTTGTTTAATGAAACTTATTGAGATTGTCAAAACACAAACTAGAAACTCTTAAATACTTCGATAACTGTTACTTTCTATTTGTGTTAGTTTCAATGTATAGGTATTTTCTTAAATCTAAAGATACGATTCTATTAAAATCTATTTATCAATTTGCCTATACAAGTAGAACAACTTGTATAAGTTGTGCATTAAGTAAAAGCGTGACGACGAGTAAGCAAGCCATCACGCAACTTCGAATACTGCTAAATTGTTCCACTGAGTTATTACCCACATACATTTTAACTTTTTAAATTGTGTTAAATGATACAAAAAAAATGGCAACGATTGTAATGAGGCAAAAATTATTGAAAAATTAGGCTAAACACAGAAGATTCAATGAAACATAAGGCATGATAATATACGTACGATATACGGTACGGTAAATAAAAAGCTTTGCTGAAACAGCCTTGTGGGAAGATTATTAGTTATCTAGTTCCTCTGTTCTACCGAATTATTTGCTTTGCTCTAATTAGTTTTTTAACCTTTGCTCTGGTCATAGGCTGGATACCCACTGTAGTCGGACAACTGCCATCTATTTCAAGACCATCTACCCAACCACAAGTACATCAACCACCTCCAGGAGTTGAGAGACTCGGAGCTATTGAGGTAGCGCCAGTTATGTTGGATGGTCGGAAACTCTTCATGGTAGCTGCGCCTACAGTTTGGGATCGGAGTAAGTTAGACAATCAAATTCTGGTTGAAGTGCGAGTGGAACAAATAGAACAAAACCTCAACCGCGTCATTGGTCGCAGCAACATACAATTATCACTTTCTCAGGGAATTATCAGTCATACAGCTTATGATCCCAAAACACTACAAGTATATGTGGCTGACCTTAATCAGAAAAAAACGATTTTTGTCAAAGATCAGGATCATCATCTGCCATTATCACTTCTAACAGTCACTCAAGCAGATGTCGAGTACTGGGGAATTCCGATAAACCAGGTTGCAGATTCCATGCGAGCCGTGATTGATCGCCAGCTGCATGAAGCTTTGCTAGAGCGATCAACGCCTAGGCTAGATGTACAACTGTTCAAAGCAGTTTTCATTGGCTTAGCTGTCATAAGTTTGAGTCTAATGCTGTGGTTATTCCGCAAGCTGTTGCACGCTAAAGATAAGCTACTTAAGGCGAGGCATGAGACTGAAGCTGCACAATCTACTCAGACGCTTCATCAAACAACAAGTAAGGATGATCCGGCTTTCCATCGATTGACCATTCT